>NZ_DDDQ01000067.1:7979-8576 GCF_002336325.1 Roseivirga sp. UBA1976
CATTTCTAATCGATAGGGTTGAATAAGGTCGAGCGGACGCAACAGACCGTACAAGCCTGAGAGTATGCGCAAATGCTCCTGAGCGTAGAGAATATCGTCATGGCTCAGCTCTTCAGCTTCAAGCCCTACATACACATCTCCTTTAAAAGCATAAACAGCCTGCTTGGCTGTTTTAGGATTTTTGCTCTTGGTAAATTTCCTGTACCGGTCAGCGTTAAGCTCTGCCAGGTTTTCACTCAAATCCATTAACTCCTGAATTTCTTCCGGACTTTTCTCCTTCAGCACTCCAATAAGCTCCAGTGCTTCTTTCTGGAATTTCGGATAGGTTTTTTCCTTGTCGCATGGGGTTTCAAAATCGAGGGTCTTGGCTGGGGAAAGTACTAATAGCATATCGTTTTTACTCTTTGTGCAAACATACAAAGTGAGCCGCTAAAATGTTCGAAGGAGTTATAGCTAATGTTAATATTGTATTGCGATGCATGTAGTGAGTTTTGAGACTGGAATGAGCCCCACGCTTTTATCTCTCCTCGAGGCGAGGGATAGTACATTCTGCCAGTTCAGACCGCAGTCCTTAACTCTGGCACGAACCAATCCCCC
>NZ_DDDQ01000058.1:0-20567 GCF_002336325.1 Roseivirga sp. UBA1976
CATGCGCCTGGGGTGGGCTACCAGCTCAGAAAACTCTACTCTTAAAGTAACCTACAACTGGCTGAGTAAAGAGGTGCGTGGCCGTGCAGGAAGGCACGCCTACATAGGTCTTGAACTGCAGCTAAGATTTGTACCCAAGCGTCAGTAGGGGGTGTCAGTCATTAAAGAAGGTTAAGGTCTTTTCCAAAGCCAATTCAAGGTCTTGAGGTAGGTTTTTATCCATGTGCGGATGCCGAGCTCCAAAAGTATGGTTGGCCTTGTTCAGGATAAAAAGCTTGCTCTCCGGTTTCCATTGATGCAGTTGAAAAGCTGCATTTATATTGACAGTTTCATCGTTTGTGCCATGTATAATAAGCATTGGTTGCCATACTTTCTCCATAGCCCTGGCTATAAGGAATCGGTCTCCGTTTCTGGAGAAATCTTCGGCAAACTGATAGTACATGGGGTAATCTTCTCCGGTTCGGGAGTTTTTTACATACACCACCCCATGAGTTTTCCAGTAAGTGAGTTCAGCTTCGGTAAAACGAGAAGCAAAGTCGTGGACAGAAGCCCATGTGGCCAGCTTTTTTATTCGAGCATCTTCTGCCGCTTTAATAATAGATATACCCCCTCCGCGGCTGTGCCCGATCAGGTATATGCGGTTTAGGTCTAAGTTTTGTATTTCCTTGCTCAGGGTTAGTTCCAGATAGGTAAGGAGCCTGTCTATATCTTCAATTTCCCGGCTAAAATTGTTGTAGCCAAAAGCCTCCTTGTCTGTAATCTCATTTAGATTTTCAGGAGTTACGCCATTGTAAGAAAAGTTGAACTTGAGAAAGCAGAAGCCCTCCAGAGCTGCTTTTTCCGAAAGAAGAAACCAGGGCCCCCAATCTTTAAATCCCTTAAAGCCATGGGCAAAGAGAATGATGGGCTTGGCAATACCATTGTTTAGATAGGTAATATCGGCAGTTATTGGTTTTTGATTTAAGCTTCCTTCAATTAAAAGTTCTTTTTTCGTCAGTTCCTGCACCTCCATCCTTCGAATTTATGTTTATGTTTTTGCCGTTGCTAGTTTACCTATTAATATTGTAGCACTCAAGTCTAATGGCTCTTCAACTCAAAGAAATACAGGCGCCCATAGCCTCGGAAATGATAGATTTCGAGGAGAAATTCCGTTCCTTCATGAAGAGCAAAGTCTTCTTGCTCGATAAAATCATGAGTTACATAGTGAAGCGCAAAGGAAAACAAATGCGCCCTATGTTTGTATTTCTTACAGCAGGAGCCTGTGGGCAAATTACCGATAGAACCTACAGAGGAGCTTCTTTAATAGAATTACTGCACACTGCCACCTTGGTGCACGATGATGTGGTAGACGATTCGAACTTCAGAAGAGGGTTTTTCTCTATCAATGCACTTTGGAAAAATAAGATTGCCGTATTGGTGGGCGATTACCTGTTATCACGCGGGTTGTTGCTCTCGGTAGATCATGAAGATTTCGACCTGCTAAAGATAGTCTCAGAGGCTGTTCGCGAGATGTCTGAAGGAGAGTTGCTTCAAATGGCCAAGGCCCGCAACCTGGATATTACGGAAGAAATCTACTATGATGTGATCAGGCAGAAAACCGCCTCGCTCATTGCTTCATGCTGTGCGGTAGGGGCGGCTTCATCGGGGGCGTCTTTGCAAACCATTCAAAAAATGAAAGAGTTTGGTCTTAACGTAGGTATGGCTTTCCAGATAAAAGACGATCTCTTTGATTATGGCACCAGTGAAATTGGCAAGCCATTGGGGATAGATATTAAGGAAAAGAAAATGACCCTTCCGCTTATTTATGCTCTTTCCAAGGCCAGTAATGGAGATAGACGAAGAATCAAGAGTATTGTAAAGAGCAACAGGCAAACCAATAAAAAAGTACAAGAGGTAATAGACTATGTGAAGCAGTCCGGGGGTATTGAGTACGCTAAGGAGGTAATGCAGGGGTATTATCAGAAATCGCGAGAGGTGCTTTTAGATTTGCCCGAAACGGCCTACCGCCAGAGTTTGTTCGATCTTGTGCAGTTTACCATTGAACGTTCAAAATAGTAACACCCGATGAAGATCTTCAACGGGTGCTATTCAGTTAGTAGTTTAAGTATTTACTTGTAGTCCGACAAGGCTTCTGAGCCTCGTCTCCCTAACAACAATTCTATTTGATTATAACCTTATTGTCCGCCTCAAACTTTGGTTAGAACGGCTCAATTGTAGTGGTCAAACGTCATGCGTCAGACGGTGATTTTGTTGAGCTTAATAAGAGGTTGAGTACCAATTTTGGGTCTTAAATTTGGCTCAGGACGTCTGGTTTTTGAAAATCTTGGGGAAATCTCCCACCGCATACCACTTTTCTTCACAGTTCATGTTTTTTCGACACAATAGCTTGGGATTTGATATTATTTATCTGATTTACAGCTATTTACGATTTTGTTGCGTGAGGTGGGTTAATGAAAAGAAATGAGCTCAGGTAGCGCAAAATCGAATGATTTTCTTAAATTTTCAGTCAAAGTGGGAAAAAAAGGAAAAAAGTGGGGTGAAGTGGAATGTTTTTCTATCTTTGTATTAGTTCAGGTGTGTAATGACTTTTTTTACTGGTGAATATGATTGTAAGCTAGACGCTAAAGGAAGGCTTGCTTTACCGGCCAAGGTTAAGTCTGCTTTGCCCGATGTGGCTACTCAGGAGCTCGTGCTTAGGCGTGGCTTTGAGTCTTGTCTGGTTTTGTATCCTATGATCGAGTATAAAAAGATTATCAACCGTGTTCGGTCTTTGAGTGAATTCAACGAGGAGTATAGGAGGTTTCAAAGGAGTTTCTTTCGGGGAAATCTGGAGATAGAAATGGATGGTTCTGGTAGAATCAACATTCCGGCCCGAATGATGAGTTATGCTTCGTTGGAGAAGGAGGTGGTTTTAGTGGGGTTGGGCAACCGGGTTGAGATCTGGAATCCTGATCTGTATGAGGAGAACCTCATTAATGACACTTCGGAGTATTCAAAGCTTGCCGAAAAGTACTTGGCTGAAGAATAACAAGTAATGGCTGAATATCATGTGCCTGTAATGCTTCAGGAATGCATTCATGGGCTCAACATCAAACCTGACGGAATTTACGTGGATGTGACCTTCGGTGGAGGAGGGCATTCAAAAGAAATACTTAAGCATTTATCTGGGGCTGGCAGGCTTTTCGGGTTCGACCAGGATGAGGATGCCAGGTTAAATGCAGAAGAAATAGATAATCGTTCTTTCACATTCGTACAAGCCAATTTCAGGTACCTCAGGCGGTTTTTAAAGTTGCATGGGGTGTCTAGAGTTGATGGTATTTTGGCAGACTTAGGTATTTCATCGCATCAAATCGATGAGGCTTCTCGAGGGTTTTCTACCCGGGGTAACGCTGAGTTGGATATGCGCATGGATCGGTCGGCTCAAAAGACGGCAAAAACCGTAGTCAATGAATACGAAGAAAAAGACCTGCATAAGGTTTTGGGTATTTATGGCGAGGTGAAAAATGCCCGATCGTTGGCGGCTGCCATTGTGTCGAGTCGTTTTTCGCGGCCTTTCGAGACTACCTTCGATTTAATCGAGCTGTTGAAGAAGTTTGCTCCGCGAGGTAAGGAGAATAAGTACTTCGCTCAGGTGTTTCAGGCCATTCGCATTGAGGTAAATGACGAGATGGGTGCGCTAGAGGAGTTTTTGCAGCAGTCGGCAGAAGTGCTCAATCCGGGAGGAAGGCTGGTGGTCATGAGTTATCACTCGCTGGAAGATCGGATGGTCAAAAACTACATCAACAAAGGCAAGGTGTTTGGCGAGGTGGAGAAAGATTTTTTTGGAAATGAATTAAAGCCCTTTAGGGCAGTGAATAGAAAGCCGGTAACGGCAAACCAACAAGAACTAACAAAAAACAGCCGATCGAGAAGTGCAAAGCTTCGCGTAGCTGAGCGTATTGAAAATGGCAGAAAACAGGTTTAAAGTTAAATCGGAAAAGCAGGGCTCGGGGAAGGGATTCTTCGGGTTTTTGGCGTCCGGTTTAAAGTTAGGTTCTGCCTGGGAGTCCGGTTTTCCGGTCAAGTATCTCCCAAAAGTAGTCTTCGCGGTCTTGTTGGGTATCATCTATGTTTGGAATAACCACTATGCCGAAAGAGCAACTCGCGAGCTGGATAGGCTCGAAGAGGAAGTGGAAGATTTGCGAGCTGACGTAACTACTCTTGAAGCAGAGTATATGTTCAGCAGTAAGCAATCTGAAGTAGCCAAGAAGGTAAAAGAGCTTGGTTTGGAAGAAAGCAAAGAACCGCCAATCAAAATTGTTGTAGACGAAGATGAATATTAAGCACTCCATACTGTTAAGGGTAAGGATAGCCTTTTTGGTGGCAGTGTTATTTGTTTTCGCTGTCATTTATAGGCTGGTCGATATCCAGATGATTGAAGGTGATCACTGGAGGCAATTGGCAGAAGAAAGTAGCCTGGATTATAGAACCATTAAGGCTACCCGTGGAAGCATTTATGCTTCAGGAAACGATCTGCTGGCAACTTCGCTGCCATTTTACAGGTTGGCCTTCGATCCGTCTTTGGTCGATAATAAAACATTTACGTCTAATATAGACTCCCTTTCACATCTACTGTCGAAATATTTCCGGGATCATTCTTCAGACTACTATAAGAAGAAGATCTCGGAAGCTCGGCAAATGAAAAGCAGATACCTCATTCTCAACCGAGAGTTGGTCAATTACCAGGGGCGCCAGGAAATGCTCACCTGGCCAATATTTCGTTTAGGGCAAATGCGCGGTGGTGTGATTTTCGAAAAGATTGATGATCGACATCGCCCATTTAAAAAGCTGGCTCAGCGAACCATTGGCAGAGTTAATGGAGATGGAAAAGGCGTAGTAGGTATTGAAGCTAGTTTTAATGATTACCTCTCCGGTAAAAATGGTGAGGGTCTTTTTCAGAGAGTGGCTGGTGGAAACTGGAAGCCCGTATATGCCTCAACCGATGTGCGTCCGGTAGATGGTTATGATATTCATACTACTATAGATATTAACCTGCAAGATGTAGCACAAAATGCCTTGCTTAGAGCTCTTTCAACCTATCAGGCCAACTATGGAGCTGTGGTTTTAATGGAGGTAAAAACGGGAGAAATTAAGGCTATTTCTAATCTGGAAAAACTTGAGTCCGGTAACTATGCCGAGACATACAACTTTGCCATAGGTACTACAAACGATCCAGGGTCTACTTTTAAGTTAGCTACCATGTTGGCTTTGCTGGAATCAGGCAAGGTGGAGTTGACCGACAGTGTGGATACCGGTGATGGTACCATTGAGTTTTTTGATGGTAAGCTCAAGCTTACTGATGTGAAACGTGGAGGATATGGGAAGATAACCGTTCAGGATGTATTCGAAAAATCCTCTAACGTGGGTATAGCTAAACTGGTGACTGAGCATTTTGGAGATAACCCAAAGGAGTTTGTCGATCTCATCAAAGAAACTGGCTTAGGTCAGCCCCTTGGCTTTCAATTATTGGGCGAAGGTGAACCCTATATTAAAGATCCGAGCGATCCGTCCTGGTCCGGATCCAGCTTGCCGTGGATGTCTGTAGGTTACGAGACCGGCCTGACTCCTCTGCAAACATTGGCTTTTTATAATGCTGTTGCCAACGATGGTAAAATGATTCAACCCATCATTGTAAAAAGCATCAACAGAGCCAATAAGCCGGTTGAGGTATTTAAGCCCAAAGTGCTGAATAAAAAGATTGCTTCTGACGAAACATTGCAGAAGCTGCGTCTTATGCTTGAAGGGGTGGTAGAACGTGGTACGGCCCAAAACATTAAGAACGAGCATTATAAGATTGCCGGGAAAACCGGTACCGCCCAGCGTTTGGTTAATGGGCGCTATATGACACAGAGCTACTATGCCTCTTTTGCCGGCTACTTTCCGGCAGAAGATCCACTCTATTCGTGCATAGTTATTATCGATAACCCAAGAGGTTGGAATCGTTATGGTGGAGATGTTTCTGCACCGGTTTTCAAAGAAATAGCCGATATGATTTATGCTCAAAACCTCGATATACATGACTCCTTCACTCCTCAGTATACTGCCGCCAACAATGGTATATTTCCTGTAATACGAGCCGGAAGGCTAGAGGAACTCAATGAGCTATGTAATCAATTGGGCATATCTAACTATGCTGATGAGCAGGCTAGCGATTGGGTAAGGAGTTCGGTGAATAATAACGTAGTCATTTGGAAGAAAAATCATGACAATACAGGATTGGTGCCCAATGTGGAAGGAATGACCTTGCGCGATGCGGTATACATCCTTGAAAATATAGGGTTAAAAGTTTTGGCTTCAGGCAGCGGCCGCGTGAAAAGACAGTCGGTTGGAGCTGGTGTTCGGGCAACTAAAGGAGCAACAATAGAATTGGAATTAGGCTAATGGCTGTATTGAAAGACATATTGTATAAAGTCTCGTTGCAGTCGGTTTCAGGCAATATGGAAACCGAAGTAAAAGCCATTGCCTTTGACTCCAGAAAAGTGGAGGCCGGAACCGCTTTTGTAGCAGTTCGTGGTACTCAGGCCGATGGCCACGAGTATATAGAAATGGCTATAGAAAAGGGTGCCGTAGCAGTAGTTTGCGAAGAGCTACCAGAGTCTTTGGTCAATAATGTTGCTTTTGTGCAGGTGAAGGATTCTTCCAAAGCCCTCGGCTTTATGGCCGCCAATTACTATGGCAATCCTTCAGAGAAGCTTAAGCTGGTGGGAGTAACCGGCACCAACGGAAAAACCACTTGTGTTACGCTATTGCACCAGCTGTTTCGGTTGCTTGGTTACAATGCCGGTCTGCTTTCTACTGTAGTAAACAAAATTAATGAAGAGGAGCTTCCGGCTACACACACTACTCCGGATGCTATCACTTTAAATAAAACTTTGGCACAGATGGTGGCCAAAGGCTGTACTCATTGTTTTATGGAATCGAGTTCCCATGCTATCGTGCAAAACAGAATTGCAGGACTTAAGTATGAAGGAGCTGTCTTTACAAACCTTTCACATGAACACCTGGACTATCATAAAACTTTCGATGAGTACATCAAAGCGAAGAAGTTGCTGTTCGATGGGCTACCATCGACAGCCTTCGCTTTGGTTAATGCCGATGACAAAAGGGGAGCAGTAATGCTCCAGAATACCAAGGCAGCCAAGCATAAATATGCACTAAAATCTATGGCAGCCTTTAAAGCCAAAATTCTTTCCAATACACTACAGGGTTTAGAACTGGATATTGACGGAAAGAGTGTTTGGTTTAAGCTTATAGGCGATTTCAATGCCTATAATCTGTTGGCGGTGTATGGTGCGGCTGTACTGTTGGGAGAAGACGAAAGCATGGTGCTTGAGCAGTTGTCTAGTTTGAATCCAGCTCCCGGAAGATTCGAGCAGGTCAATTCAAATACAGGCATTACGGCACTGGTCGATTACGCTCATACGCCCGATGCCCTGGAAAATGTACTCTCAACCATTAAGGAGTTTAGAACCGGTAACGAAAAGGTGATTACGGTAGTGGGCTGCGGGGGCAACAGAGACAAAGAGAAGAGGCCTGTTATGGCCAAGATAGCCTGTGACTTGAGCGATAAGGTAATACTGACTTCAGACAATCCCCGATTCGAAGAGCCGGGAGATATTTTGAAAGACATGCAGGCAGGGGTTTCCCCCTCCAATTTTAGGAAGACATTGGTTATTGAAGACCGCAGGGAAGCCATAAAAGCAGCTTGTGCTATGGCCGAACCCAACGATATAATACTGGTGGCCGGAAAAGGGCACGAGACTTATCAGGAAATCAAAGGAGTGCGAAGCGACTTTGACGACCGAAAGGTGTTGAGTGAAATGCTAAATCTAATGCACCAGAAATGATGTACGATATGCAGTTTACGATTTACGATTTGGGTTATACGAACAATGCCTCATGCGAATCCGGTATAGGTTCGAAATACAGTGTAGATCAAAAATCCGATATCGGAAATGGCTTGAAACTTAAAACGAGAAACAGAAAACTGTAAATGCTATACTATTTATTCGACTTCTTAGATAGAGAATATGACCTGATAGGGGCTGGAGTTTTTCAGTATATCTCCTTTAGGGCAGGTATGGCTGTGCTGGTTTCGTTGCTCATCACCATCACATTTGGTAAGTCGCTTATTACCATGCTTAGAAAAAAGCAGGTAGGAGAAACCATACGTGACTTAGGGCTGGAAGGTCAGATGCAGAAAAAAGGAACTCCAACAATGGGTGGGCTCATTATTATTGCCGCCATTGTTATTCCAACCTTGTTGTTCGCCAAGCTTGAGAATATATATGTCATTCTCTTGTTGGTAACCACTTTGGTCTTAGGTGGAATTGGCTTCCTGGATGACTACATCAAAGTATTCAAGAAGAATAAAGAAGGCCTTGCCGGCAAATTCAAAGTGGTAGGGCAGGTAAGTGTAGGTTTAATTGTGGGAGCAACCCTGTTCTTTAGTGACGATGTTGTGGTGAGAGAATTCAATAAAACCCCAGTAGAAATTCAGCAAGAGGGTGAAGAACAAATAGTAAGCTATACCGATTCAAAGTCTACCACTACTACCATTCCTTTTGTAAAAAACAATGAATTGGATTATAGCAAGCTGAATCCGACCGAGAATGAACTGATTACAGCAGGTATATACATCTTAATTGTCATTTTCTTTGTTACGGCCATCTCCAATGGGGCAAACATTACCGATGGAATCGATGGACTGGCAGCCGGTACTTCAGCAATTATAGGCCTCACACTCGCCATATTGGCCTATATCTCAGGTAATGCCATCTTCTCCGATTACCTCAATGTAATGTTCATTCCAAGATCCGGAGAGCTGGTAATCTTCTGTACGGCTTTTGTGGGTGCTTGTGTAGGCTTTCTTTGGTACAACTCATACCCCGCCCAGGTATTTATGGGCGATACCGGGAGTCTTTCCCTCGGAGGAATTATTGCTGTATTGGCCCTGGTACTTCGAAAAGAACTTCTGATTCCGGTGTTGTGCGGAATCTTCGTGATAGAAAACCTCTCTGTGATTATACAGGTGAGCTATTTCAAATACACTAAAAAGAAATACGGTGAAGGTAGAAGAATCTTTAAGATGTCTCCGCTTCACCACCACTACCAGAAAATGGAAATCCCGGAGCCTAAAATCGTTACGCGATTCTGGATTGTGGGAATCCTGCTGGCAATTATTGCTTTGGCAACATTGAAACTGAGATAGGCTTGAAAAGAAAGTTGGTCATACTAGGTGCTGGAGAAAGCGGAATCGGAGCAGCCTTGCTTGGAAAAGCAAAGGGCTATGAGGTTTTCGTATCTGACGCTGGGTCGATCAAAGAGCAATATCTCAAAGAGCTTCAGGATAATAGAATTGAGTTTGAGTCTGGGAAGCATACAACGGAAAAAGTACTACAGGCTGATCTTGTTGTAAAGAGTCCAGGTATACCGGAAAAGGCTGAGTTGATTCAAAAGCTGAGAGCTAATGGAAATCTGATCATATCGGAGATCGAGTTCGCAGCGCAATTCACCAATGCAAAACTCATAGGAATTACCGGAACAAACGGTAAAACCACAACTGCAATGCTCACTTATCACATCCTGAAAACGGGTGGATTCAATGTAGGGCTAGCGGGCAATGTAGGAACCAGTTTCGCACGTCAGGTGCTCACGGAAAACTTCGATTGGTATGTGCTCGAACTGAGCAGTTTCCAGTTAGATGATTCCTACGAATTGAAATTAGAAATAGGGGTCTTGTTGAATATCACACCGGATCATCTGGATAGATATGACTACGACTTCCAAAAATATATCGCATCGAAGATGCGCATATTTCACCTTGTACACCTGGGACGTCATGCTGTCTATTGGCAGGATGACCCCCAAATCGGGGAAGGCATTGCTAAAGCCACTCGTGGCCTCAATGTACATCCCTTTTCGCTCAGCGGAGACGCTGCTGAGATAACTTATATACAAAATGATAGGTTGTTTTATGTCCCTAATGGTATTGAGGTATCTGCCCCCAGAGCAGATATCTCAATCAAGGGACTACACAATGCGTTGAATGCAGCCGCTGCCGGAAATGCTGCCCTTGTGGCTGGTGTTTCACCGGAAGCATTGCTTGAGGCACTCAAGACTTTCAAGGGAGCTGAGCACAGGCTGGAACCTGTCCGCGAACTCAATGGAGTAGAGTACATCAACGATTCCAAAGCAACCAATCTTGATTCCGTAAAATATGCCCTCGATGCCTTCGAAAACCCAATTGTGTGGATTGCCGGAGGAATTGATAAGGGCAATGAATATAACCTGGTAAACCAACTGGTGCAGGACAAAGTGAAGGCGCTGATCTGCCTGGGAAAAGATAATTCCAAGCTCATTACGTCTTTCGAGAATTTGGTGCCGGTAGTAAGGTCTACTGACGATTTGATCCAGGCTGTGCGCTGGGCCAAAGAACTTGCCAAACCGGGAGACATTGTGTTGCTGTCTCCGGCTTGCTCCAGTTTCGATCTGTTCCAGAATTATGTGGACAGAGGAAACCAGTTCAAAAAGGCAGTACTGGAACTCTGATGTACCCCTTTAGGGGTCGGGGGTAATACCCCTCTGAGTCTCCCTTGAGAGGGGAGAAGTTAGATTCCACTCGATTAGGGGTTGGAATTTGAAAAGAAGAACCCTCATCATTATGATGAGGTCAAAAAACATAAACGAAACCCAATTTCCCCCTGTCAGGGGGAATACAAGGGGGTAGAAAGTAGAATGCTAGATAAGGTAAAAAGTTGGACAGATAAGAATATCCAGGGTGACCCAGTCATCTGGCTGGTAGTTATCTGCCTGTCTGTTTTTGGTATTCTGGTAGTGTATAGTGCCACGGGTTCATTGGCCTATAGGGCAGGAGTAAACACCGAGAAATTTTTGATTCGCCACACCATTATGGTGGGCTTGTCATTATTTGTTATGTGGGTGGCTCATAAGATAGACTATAGGTACTATGCAAAGCTCACTCATTTTGCACTGCTACTTTCGGTGCCCCTGTTGCTTTATGCGTGGCAGTGGGGGTCTCAGGTAAACGGTGCCAATCGATGGATTGTACTTCCGTTTGTTGGGCTGCAGTTTCAGCCTTCAGATCTGGCAAAATTGGCTCTTATTGCTGCCTTGGCTACAATGTTGGCCAAACGTCAGCAAAAAATAGATGACTTTAAAGAATCTTTAATTCCAATGTTGGCCTGGTGTGGGGGCATTTGTGCCCTCATCGCCATGACCAACATTTCAACAGCCGTCATGCTGTTTGCTACCTGTATGCTTCTGCTCTTCATAGGCCGTGTACCGGTAAAGTATTTGGCCATGCTTCTGGTAGTTGGTGCCTTTGCAGGCTTCGTAGCTATGAAGGTGGGGCAACGAGGCGAAACAGCTATGAACAGAGTCCGGTCGTTCCTCAATCCAACCGAAGTGCCTTATCAGGCTCAGGTGGCTAACATGGCCATTGCTACAGGCGGAATTTTAGGTAATGGGCCTGGCGAAAGTATTCAACGAAATTTTTTGCCGGAAGCATACTCAGACTTTGCCTATGCAATCATCATTGAAGAGTATGGCTTGGTTGGCGGTGTTATGGTGCTCTTTCTCTACCTGGTATTACTGTATAGAGGCATGCGGGTAGTAGCCAATAGCGATAGGGCCTTTGGAGGCCTGCTTTCGGCAGGGCTAACTTTTGCCATAGTCATTCAGGCACTGGTAAATATTGGGGTTGTAGTGGGGCTCGGGCCGGTAACAGGCCAGACACTTCCGCTCATAAGTATGGGAGGTACCTCCCTGCTATTCACCGGACTATCACTGGGAATTATCCTCAGCGTGAGCCGAGGTGAGCAAGAAGACTTTTCGGCCATCAGTGGCGACATGAAGAATAAATTAAGAACTGCATAACATCGAAAAGAAAGAACCATATCGATTAATTATTAGCGGTGGAGGCACCGGAGGGCATGTGTATCCGGCCATAGCCATAGCCAACGCGTTCAAAACTCGCTTTCCTGAAGCAGAGATTTTGTTCGTTGGTGCCAAGGGCAAAATGGAGATGCAAAAAGTGCCTGAAGCGGGCTATACCATCAAGGGGCTTTGGATCAGTGGGCTTCAGCGCAAGCTCACGCTCGATAATCTTTCTTTTCCCCTCAAAGTGGTCGATAGCCTGCTAAAGAGTAAGAAGATCATAAAACGGTTTAAGCCACATGCGGCAGTAGGAGTTGGAGGTTACGCCTCCGGTCCGTTGTTGAGAATGGCAGTTAAGCATAAGATTCCTGCCATTGTGCAAGAGCAAAACTCTTATGCAGGTTTAACCAATAAAATGTTGGCCAGGAAGGTACAGAAAATATGCGTGGCGTATCCGCAGATGGATCGCTTCTTTCCGGCCGAGAAGGTGGTACTCACGGGCAACCCGGTGAGAAAGGACATTACCGAACTGACCAATAAAAGGGATACTGGTCTCAGCCATTTTGGGCTGCGGGCCGATAGGCCTGTATTATTGGTTTTAGGCGGCAGCTTGGGGGCAAGAACTCTAAATGACAGCATGATTCTGAATATTCAGAAGCTAATTGATGCACAAGTGCAGGTGCTTTGGCAGTGTGGTAAATTCTACCATGCAGAAATGCAGAACAAGCTATCAGAAGTGCCTCAAAACGATCTGGTGAAGCTTTTTGAATTCCTGAAAGAGATGGACCTGGCCTATGCCGTGGCCGATGTGGTGATTAGCAGAGCAGGAGCTCTCTCAGTATCGGAGTTGAGTATTGCAGGTAAGCCCACCATTTTCGTGCCTTCGCCCAATGTGGCAGAAGACCATCAAACCAAGAATGCCCAGGCCATGGTAGAAAACAAGGCTGCGGTATTGGTAAAAGACGTTGAGGCAAGAGAGGTGCTCATTGATAGAGCCATCGAACTGCTGAAAGATGAAGAGAAAAAAGCTCAGCTGAGCAAGAATATAAAGGCTATGGCCAAGCCCAATGCGGCCAATGAAATTGTAGATGAAATAGTGAAACTCATCGCATGAAGTTAGAAAAGATACATAGCGTCTATTTTGTCGGTATCGGTGGTATTGGCATGAGTGCTTTGGCCCGTTGGTTCAAGCACAACGGAAAGCGTGTGTCTGGCTACGATCGCACCTCAACGGAGTTGACCACCAGGTTAATTCAGGAAGGAATCGAGATTCACTTTGATGATAATATTGACCTGATCGATGCAGAGGTAAAGGCAAACCCCGAAGGTAGCTTGATTATCTACACTCCGGCTATACCCAAAGACCATTCAGAATTAAACTGGCTGAAGGATAAAGGATTTGAAGTGCTCAAGAGATCACAAGTGCTGGGAATCATTACCCAAAACATGCGCAGTGTGGCAGTGGCCGGAACCCACGGCAAAACCACTACTTCATCGATGGTTGTGCACCTGTTAAAAGAGTCAGGGTTCGATGTGGCCGGTTTTCTTGGAGGAATAAGTGCCAACTACGACACCAATATGATCCTCAACGAAACCAGTGAGGCCATTGCTGTGATTGAGGCCGATGAGTTCGATAGATCATTCCTCACTTTACATCCCGAATGGGCTGTAGTGACTTCGGCCGATGCTGATCACCTGGATATTTATGGCCATAAGGATGCGTTGAAAGACTCGTTTAGGGACTTTATAAAAAGAATAAAGCAAGAAGGGAAACTCTTTGTGAAAAATGAGTTGGCCACTGAGCTTGTTTCAGGTCATGAGCTTAACCATGAAGGCTATGCGCTTTCAGAGGCTTCCATTACTGCCGAAAACATTCGCTTTGAAGAGGCCTCTTTTATTTTCGATTATAAGAATGGAGAGAAAACCATTGAAGGTATACGCCTCAATGTTCCCGGCTATCACAATGTGGAAAATATGCTTGCAGCCATATCTGTTAGCAGGCATATAGGGGCTAAAGACGAATCCATTAAAAAAGCTGTAGAGAGCTATCGTGGAGTCAAACGCAGGTTTGAATTCATTATTAAGCGAGATGATCTGGTGTTCATAGACGACTATGCTCACCACCCTGTAGAGATTGCTGCTCTGCTCAAATCGGTAAAAGACCTGTTTGCAGGCAAAAAGATTACGGTTGTTTTTCAGCCACATCTTTTCAGTCGTACCAGAGACTTCGCTCAAGAGTTTTCTGAGAGTTTGTCTTTGGCCGATGAAGTGATCTTGCTGGATATATACCCTGCCAGGGAACTTGCTATGGAAGGAGTGAATTCAGAGATGCTCATGGATGGTATTTCTGCCGAAAAGAAGATGGTATCAAGCAAAGAAAGCTTGATAGATCATATAAAAGCCTGGCAACCCCAAGTGCTTTTAACTGTGGGGGCAGGCGATATAGATAAGTTAGTTCAACCCTTAAAACGTGCATTGTCATGAAAACAAAAGAGAATGTATTGAGAGTGCTGGGGATTATAGCCGGATGTGCCCTATTGGTTATTCTGGCCAGTTCGGTAGAGAAACGAGACTTTGGATATAGAGTAGAAGAAATAAATGTAGAGATAGAAAATGCCTTTGAGAACTTCTTTGTCGATGAAAGCGATGTAATGGAACTCATAATGCAAAACGAAAACGACTCCATTCTGGGAGACGGCTTTACTCCTGTAAGCTTAAAAGAAGTGGAGGAGCGAATTGAGTCACACAGTTTTGTAAAAGAGGCAGAGGTATACAGAGACCTAAAAGGCCATTTGGTAGTAAAGGCGAGGCAAAACAAACCTGTTGCCCGGCTAATGGGAACACAGGGCAAAAATGCCTACATCGCAGAAACGGGGGAGTTGTTGCCGGTATCTTCCAAATACACCGCTCGCGTACCTGTGATTACCGGACGCTACACCGAAAAACTAATGGCCATTAAGTCGGTGAAAGAAGAAGAGTATGCCCAAAAGATTTACACACTCATCAATTTCATTAACAACCACAAGTTCTGGTCTATGCAAATAGGTCAGATCGATATCAACAGCAAAGGATATGTGGTTATGTATCCCCAGGTGGGAGATCAACGACTGGAATTCGGCTATGCCGAAGACATAGAGAAGAAGTTCAAGAAGCTTGAGATTTTCTTCAAGCAAATAATGCCAACCAAAGGTTGGAACACTTACTCAAAGGTGAATGTAGAATATAAGGATCAGATAATTTGTGACTAACCAATGCCATGCAACACGACAAAATAGTAGTAGGACTCGACATCGGTACAACTAAGATTTGTGCCATAGTTGGAACCAAGAATGAATACGGAAAACTTGAGGTTCTGGGAATGGGTAAAGCCGTTTCAGACGGAGTGATCCGTGGAATAGTAACCAATATTGATAAAACCATTATTGCCATTGAAAAGGCGATTGCGGAGGCGAGTGAGCAATCGGGCATTGAAATCAATGTAGTCAATGTGGGAATAGCCGGTCAACACATTAAAAGCTCAATCCACCATGGAAGCATTACACGCGACCGGGTAGACGATGAAATCACCGTAGAAGATATCAATCGGCTCACCAACGACATTCACAAAATTGTAATGCCTCCCGGTTGCGAGATTATTCATGTTATGCCGCAAGACTACATTGTGGATTATGAAGATGGCATTAAAGATCCGGTAGGTATGTCTGGTGTAAAACTGGAAGCCGACTTCCATGTAATTACAGCACAGACCAATGCTATAAGAAATATAAACAAATGTGTTAAGCGGGCAGGGCTGGAAATCGAAAACCTCATTTTAGAGCCGTTGGCCTCCAGCATGTCGGTGTTGAGCGATGAAGAAAAAGAAGCAGGTGTTTGTTTGGTCGATATAGGAGGTGGTACTACGGATATTGCCATTTTCCATGATAGCATAATTCGCCATACCGCGGTCATTCCTTTCGGTGGCAATATTATTACAACCGACATTAAGGAGGGGCTCAAGGTAATGCAAAACCAGGCTGAGTTGTTAAAGACCAAGTTTGGCAAGGCCATAGCAGAAGAAGCCAATCCAAATGAAATTGTCTCGATTCCGGGCCTTAGAAACAGGCCTCCAAAAGAAATTTCTATTCGAAATCTGGCCCATATTATAGAAGCCAGAATGGAGGAAATAATTGAGTTGGTGCACGCAGAAATAATTACTTCGGGTTATGCCAATAAGCTGGCCGGAGGTATTGTGATAACCGGTGGCGGATCGCAACTGGCTTATGTGCAGCAACTGTTTGAATACATGACGGGCATGGATGCAAGAATTGGTTATCCCAACGAGCATTTGGGTAAATCTAAGATCGAAGCCATTAAGAGCCCAATGTATGCCACCACAGTTGGTTTGGTACTTTCAGGATTCCGTGCCATAGATGAGCGCGAAAACCGCTACAATGAAAACAGAAACCATAGTGGAGTGAAAAAGGAAGTCAGAGGGCAAAAGAAAGGAGCAGAGTTTTTTAGCAAGCTTATTGATAAAACCAAAGGCCTTTTGATGGACGACTTTCATGATAAAGGGGAATATTAAGCTGGAAGACAGATGACCGAAGACCGAAGTAAGCACACATGAAATAAATGAGCGATGAGTTTCAAATTTGAAAAACTATTGGTTTGGCAAAGGGCGATGGATTTGGGAGAAGAGATTAACGAATTAGCGTTGACTTTTCCTGATAGAGAGAAATTCAATCTTTCATCTCAAATCTTAAGAGCCGCAGATTCAATTGCTCTGAACATTTCAGAGGGCTCAATTGGTCAGTCGGATCCGGAGCAGAAGAAATTCATTGGTTATTCAATAAGGTCTTTGGCAGAAGTTGTGACTTGCATTTATAAGGCAAAAAGAAGAAAGTATATAAACGGAGTAGAATTCGAAAGTTATTACCAGTCTCTATTCAACTTGATGAATATGCTGGTGGCCTTCAGAAACAAAATAAAATAGTATAGGAAGAGCTGAGTTGGTAAGACTTCCGTCTTCCGTCTTCGGCCTTCCGTCTTAAAAACAAACGACATGGCAGACTCATATATGTTTGAACTTCCAAAGCACCACAAATCAATCATAAAGGTGATTGGTGTTGGTGGTGGCGGTAGTAACGCAGTAAACCACATGTATAATCAAGGCATTAAGGATGTGGAATTTGTAGTATGTAATACCGATGCCCAGGCACTTAAAAGCAGCCCTGTACCCAACAGGCTTCAGCTTGGTGTTGGGCTCACCGAAGGGCTTGGGGCTGGCGCCAATCCTGATATTGGTAAAAATGCCGCTATTGAAAGCAAGGAAGAAATTCGCACCATGCTTTCGGACGATACCAAAATGGTATTTATAACGGCCGGAATGGGCGGTGGAACTGGTACAGGAGCTGCTCCTGTAATTGCCAAAATTGCCAGAGACATGGATCTGCTCACAGTAGGTATAGTTACTGCTCCATTTAGCTTTGAAGGCAAAAAGAAAATGGAAGCGGCCAATAAAGGTATTGCTGAGCTCAAAGAGAACTGCGATACAGTTTTGGTAATACTTAACGATAAACTTCGTGAGGTGCACGGTAACCTGCCCATCAGCAAAGCCTTTGGAGAGGCCGATAATGTGTTGACTACAGCAGCCAAAGGTATTGCAGAAATTATTACCGTACCGGGCTATGTCAATGTAGACTTCATGGATGTTCAAACCGTAATGAAAGGTGCCGGAGCAGCCGTAATGGGCTCTGCTACAGCCGATGGAGAAGGCAGAGCATTGCGCGCAGCCGAAATGGCCATATCTTCTCCATTGCTAAACAGCAAAGACATTCATGGAGCAACCAAAATTCTCCTTTCCATTATTTCCGGAGAAGAGGCAGAGTTGCAAATGGACGAACTTACTGAAATCACAGAATACATTCAGGAAAAAGCTGGCGATGATGCAGAGGTTATCTTCGGGCATGGCATTGATCCTAATCATGGCCAAAACATCAGCGTAACAGTTATTGCTACAGGTTTTGAGGCTCCGGAACTGAAGACTCAAATGAGCGAATCGAGAAAAAAAGTTATCGATCTGGAGAGCAATCGAGAGATCGATTTGAGAGATGAAGACTCTCTTTCACCTAAGCACTCGCAAACTTCCCTTTTCGATCGTTCGGCTGAAGCTCCAAAGGCGGAGCCCCAACCTGAAGCTACCGGCAAGTCGCAAGACGATGACGATGATGAAGACGCCAATCCTTCGGGCTACTCCTTCCTGGCCAGACTTGCCAGAAAGTACGAGATAGAAGAATACCCTTCAGCTCCCTATGAGGAAGAAAATGAGGCACGAAACAGGTCGTTAGATAATGATTTCTACGAAGAGCGAAACAAAAACTTTTTGGAAATGAAGCGTGCTAAACTTATGGAGCAGGCTCGTTTGCGAGAAGAACGACTAAGAGGCTCTTCTAATCATGGAATGAACAACGATGACTTTAAAGAGCGTTTGGAAATACCCGCTTACCAGCGAAGACAAGTTCGGTTGAGTGAAAACTCACCTTCATCTGAGCGTAATATTTCGAGATATAATCTCAATGATGATGACGAAATCATGGGAGACAATAAGTTTCTGCATGACAACGTGGACTAAAACCAATTTTTAACTTAATCAACGGTTAAAAGTTGAGACATGTGAATAAGAAAGCCTACTGCCATGGGCTGTCTTTTTTTATTCCCGTCACCTTCAATTTGCTTTAGTTTTTTAAGAAGAAGGCTCAAACGAACCTGTCAGTTGGTAAATGGGTTCAGCGGCATGAAAAACGAATTAGAATGTCACCAACTTCTCCGCATGCTGGTGCAAAAGGGTGTTGTATAAGTCGTTGGTGATTCTGGTGCCATCCCAGTGCTTTTCAATTCCGGCCAGCTTAGGTTTAATGGCCAAAACGTGCATACCCAGGTAGTTGAAAATGTCAGTAAGGTGTGCCATAGCCAATACACCCCCCTGAACTCCAGAAGAAACACCTATTAAAGCTCCTTTCTTATCACGAATGCCCTCTGGGTATTTTAGTCCGTCAATAAAAGCCTTTAATACACCCGGGAAAGAACCATTATACTCCGGCACCACAAATACAATTTTATCAGAAGCCTGGACTCGCTCCCTAATGGCGTTGAACTTGCTGTTTTTACCATTGTTGTCATAAAGGGCAGTGCCTACAAAGTCGCCCGGTAGTTCGGCTAAATCTACTATTTGAGTGGGGCCGCTAAACTTGCTCTTCAGTATATCTTGGTAGTAATGAGCTACTTTGCCGCTCATTGAGTTTTTTCTGTTTGTTCCTACTACTATGGTGATCATGTTAAAGGCTTTGCTGCGCAAACTTAAAGTCATTCACCAAAAATGCCGACCTCTGTTTGCATTATTTCAAAGTATGTATGTACAGCAAATTGATATTTTATATAAAAGGTTCAATGGACAGTGTATTGATTGGCAACGGCTGGATGGAATTTTAGGAATTGTACCAGCCAATTGAAAATATCCGTTTAATTTCGACCCGGACAATCCTTCTTGTCTTTCACTGTAAATCATTAGCTATGACCTATTCAGAAAAAGTAAGGGAAACCACCACATATATACAATCCAAGACAAAAGTGAGGCCTCAGTTTGGGATTATTCTGGGTACGGGATTGGGTGCTTTGGTCAACGAGATATCAATTGTTGATGAAATTTCTTACGATAGTATTCCTCATTTTCCGGTGTCTACGGTAGAGAGCCATCAGGGTAAACTGATTTTTGGTGAGCTGGCCGGAAAAAGTGTAGTGGCTATGCAGGGGCGTTTTCATTACTACGAAGGGTACAATATGAAAGAGGTTACTTTTCCTGTTCGGGTAATGAAGATGCTGGGTATAGAGAAGCTCTTCATTTCTAATGCAGCCGGGGGTGTGAACCTGAACTTTCAGGTAGCAGATTTAATGATTATCGAAGATCACATCGATCTCACCAAAGAAAATCCACTTACCGGGCCTAACCTCGATGAATTTGGAGGGCGCTTTCCGGATATGAGCGAACCTTATGAACGAAAGATGATTGACGAAGCTATGGAGATAGCCCGTGCAAATGGTATCCGTTGCCATGAGGGTGTTTACGCAGGGGTGAGTGGACCTAACCTGGAGACACGAGCTGAATACAGGTTCATTGCCCGTATTGGAGGCGATGCAGTGGGTATGTCTACCATTCCGGAAGTCATTGTGGCCCGACATATGGATTTGCCTGTTTTTGCCATATCGGCTATCACCGATCGCTGCGACCCTGACAATCTGGAAAAAGTAGAGATTTCGAAAATACTGGCTGCGGCAGCACAAGCCGAGAAGGGAATGACCAAGATTATTAGGGAGCTGATCAGAAGACAGTGATTGATTGAACAAGAAGCAAAGCTTCCTATGTTCCGTCTCAACGTCCTTTGAATATTTCACTATACTGGTTCTTTCAGATATCTCTACACAGTAAGAGTATTCGTTTTCAAGGTTAAATTGAGGTACTGTTTTATTTTCATTGAACATTTTATTTAATCTGAGTTCGATGTACTAAAGGAGCGTCATGCCGGAAAAACAGGCCTTAAACTCTCAAAAAGTGCTGTTTTATCCGGTATCTCCAGAGCCTAAATGAGATTGCGGAT
>NZ_DDDQ01000058.1:20946-44326 GCF_002336325.1 Roseivirga sp. UBA1976
AAGAGGGGATATTTTACTACTTACTTACATCGAACTCAGGTTATTTAGGGTTACATACTTATGTCGCAAGAAGTGTACTTCTGAACCTTGCCTCCATTTGTGTCTTCACAAATGGTTGTTAAAAGACCCTGTGAGGACACAGCTTGTGGCTAGTATACTGGGGCTAATAAATGCGATCTAAATGAGTGGCTCTGTTTTAATTTTTATAATAAGGTTATAAATTGAATAAATTGATGAAAAAATAGACTAGTTTTAATTGTGCTCATGAGAAATGGTATCGCTCTTTTTACTCTTCTGATTTTGCTGTCCTGTTCATCTAATAATGATGATGTGCGGAATGGGTCAATACAAACCGATGGGGTGATAACTTTTAATATGGATGACCCAGAATATGAAGATTTTATTGATATAGAGGAATTGCTTGATACGGTTATAATGATTCCTTTGTCCAATGAAGTACTAATTGGTCAGGTTTCCAAAATTCTAGGAATAAGTGATAGAATTTTTGTGTTTGATGAACAGAGTCAATCAGTTTTTATCTATAATCTTAATGGGGATGTTCTTAATGTTATCAGTGATAAAGGGGAAGGACCGGGCCAATATTTTAAGATTGCCGACATAGATTTGGATATAAGGCAGGAGCAACTGATCATTTTCGATCAATTTAAAAGTAAGCTGTTTTATTATGATTTAGATGGAAATTTCATAAAGGAAAACCGATTTTATTCTTTCGCGAGATTTCTGGCATATAACCCATCCGACTCTACTTCATTCGCCATTTTCAATAATTATAATGAGTTAATGGAGGATCAGGAATATAATCTTTTCACTACAAATGAATCTGGAACTTTAATAAATAGATATTTCCCTTATGAGGGTAGGGAGACCAGGCGAATAAAAGATAACTACTTAACCCGAAGCAATGAGGAGCTGTTCTACATAGGTCATTATGATAATAAAGTTTACAAGGTTGATGGGAATGAAGTAGAATTGAAATATGAATTTGATTTTGGTGATAGGAATATCCCCAAGTCAGTAGTTCATGACTCTTTTGACTCCTTTGAGGGCTATGTTTGGTATTTGTCGTATTTCTATAAAGCCAATGACTATTTGACTTTTAGTTACGTTTACAACAAAACATTTATTACCAAGTTTGCCAACCTAAAACAGGGAACGGTTATACATAATAAACTTACTAGCTCTGTTTTACATTGTTATGCGCAAGGTCCTGTTAGGGGTGTTTTGGATGACTATTTCATATCTGTCGTGAATCCCTCATCATTTTTGGACTACATTGAAAATGGCCTCTATCCTAAACAGGAGGAAACGAAGTATTATCATTTTGTAGACCGAATGAAGGAATTTAAACCGGAAGATAATCCGGTAGTTTTTCTCTTTAAATTCAAGAGTTGTGAACTTGTTCACCCAAACTGACAGACATATGAGGATAAAAGATCAGGGTGAAAGAATCAATGACTCCTTCACCCTCTCAAGTAAACCAATGATTCGCTATTGGCCCTCACTTTTGTGAGAAGATATCAGGCTTTTGACTTGGGCTCTGATTTCTTGAATATTGAATGTGTCTTGCTCCATTACCTGATCGCCAAGCGCAAAAATCTTTTCAAAGAGCAGTCCATCGTTTTGCCTGGTGGCAATTGTGAGAACAGAGTTTTCAGCATATACCTCTTCCCACACGGCACGCACTTCTTTCCAGTAGAGTTGGTTTTTAGCCCACCATTGCCGGGCGGCTATGCACTTTTCATCAGCAACCTTTTGGTAAGTATTCCATCCTTTCTCCTGCGCTAAAAGCTTGTCGCCTTCTGCAGACCTTAAAATTTTGTCGTTGTCTTGCTCATGTATCCATCCATTGCCGGTCAATTCATGCCGGTTTACTCTCAACATCACGTTATAGTCGTTTCTTTTGCTGAACTCTCTTCGGGGCAATGGTGAGTAGCTGCTGGCTTCCCAGTAGTGTCTTCCGTCCTGATGAATCCAGGTGGCAGTTCCTTCGTAACGAGGGCTATCATCTACCTGAAATACTTTCTGAGTCCACTGGCCCTTCACTGCTTTTTTATCTAGCACTTGTCGTTGCCAGGTGCTATTGCCCATAAAGCTGTATAGTTGGGTGTTTTCGTAGATCCAGTCTTGTCTCCAGTGCTTTACGATTTGACCGTTTCCTACGATTAGGAGGTGCTGCATGGAGATTTTATCCTTTTCATCCTCTACCAGTTCTACCCACTCGAGCGCTCCCGAGCTATAGTTGTCATGAAACTCGTAGTCCGGCAAAGGGCTAAAAGTTTCGGCAAAGTTGAAGCGAACCTCATAGCAACCGCACATGCTTTTAATCGCTTCTCTGTCTTTCTGCTTTTTGCTTTGTGCCCACAATGAGCCGCTAAGAAGGCAAAGGGCAATGATGCTTAACTTTTTCATACTTGTATAATTTTTTGGAATTGATTGTCTGTAGTTAGAAAGGCCACTTTTAGGCGTGGATAACCGTGAACGAGAAGTAGAATGTTGCCGGCAAAATAGAGTCCGTGAGTAATTATCTCTCCAACATTGCCTCCCCCAAGGAATACTTCAAAAAGGAAGATGTTTAGTGTCAGAGGAATGAGCATTACCGCTCCCAGAAGTGCCAATACCTGGCTAATGAGTAGCAGACCACAGGTAATTTCGGCTACACCCAGCATGGGCCAGAAAAAGCCTGTTTGCTTGAGTCCTCCAATGTAAGCCCTGATTTTTACAACATTCTCCGGTACTTCGGTTGCCTGGGCTTTAGTGGTGGTTTCTTGCGTTGTTTCCGGCTTGGGTGCAGCCGGCTTAAACTTCTGAATACCAGCATAAATAAAGAGTATGCCTAAGGCAAGCCTGATGGCAATAACCAAATAGTGAATAATGTGCTTCATAATGCTATGGGACAAGAAGTTGGTACTGAAACTGTGGGTGGCCGCGCTCTCCCGAAACAGGGTCTACAAGTCTCGTGAAGCGCAGTTTGTAGTAGTTGCTCTCCGTATCTTTAATGATGTAGAACACATCTTCCTTTACTCCTGTTTGTTGGTCAGATCCCGGTTGGGCAACAACCCTCCAGCCACTACCAATGGCCGATACTTGCGATTTAAAAGAAACAGTGCTGATTTGTGCGTGCGAGAAGCCCTCATAAGTCACATCTCCTTCCGCTTGCACCTGAGCCACTTCCACTCTTCCGGCATTAGTAAGAATATAGTCTTTGTAAGCATAAGGAATTCGGGTGCTGGCGTCTATGGGAAGCAGGTTGGTAAAGACGGTAAATACCATGTCCCACTCCGTTTTGGAGGGTGCCACGGAGACTATGCCATCCTCAAAACTTACGTACACGAAATCGCTGTCGGCATTTTTCTGAATGGTCAGTTGTTCAAAGCTTTCTGCCCCAATGTTGGCATGCTGAAGTACATAGGCACTGCCGTTTCGTGTAATCTTTACTTTCTTCCATCCCCTTTGGCTACCATCGGGGTTTTTACCTCGGTTGATGATATACACCGGGTTGTCATCGGCATTGGATTTAATAGAAGCAATGGCAGTTGTGGAGAGGTCTCCCGAGGGATCGTCCATCCAGGTGGCTGCTTCAGGTAGCCATTCCGGACGTTGAGGCCCGAAAAGTGTTCCGAATATGGCATCGATATCGAGTCGCGCATCCCATCCGGTGGTGTCTTCTGCACTTACTGCTGTCAAATCTGTTTTGGCCAACTCATCGGCCAGAGCTGATGTGGAATTGTTTAATAGTACCCTGAACTCGGAACCGGTATAGAAGGCCAGATCCCAGTGGTTGCGGGCTACTGAGGTTTGGATTTCGGTAGAAAGGTCTACAAACACCTGGTTAGGCTGATTGGGGCCTCCTACGGACGGATCCATAACGGCACTTTCGGTAGGGGGAATAGTTACAGGGCCATCATCTTCGGTACAACTGAAGAGGCCTGCCGCCAAAAGGGCAGCATAAAATGGAGTTCGTTTTATCTTTATCATTTGAATTGTAGGTTATAGCTGATTTTTATGAAATAAGACCGGCCGTAGGAGAGTGCTACTGAACTGCCTCCGCTGTGGGCACCACCACCTGCTCCTGAATTACTGAGTTGCCGGATGTTAAATAAGTTTCTTGCACCCAGTAGCATTTGCCATCTTTTAGAAATGTGCTGGTTTATGGTGGCTTCAAGCCAGTGATAATCCTCTATGCCGCCAAGTTGAATGGTGTTGTTTTCGCTACCAACAAAGTATGATTGAAGCTTTCCGGTGTATTTGTAATATAGATTCAACCGGCTACCCCAGGCTTTGAAATGGTAGCTTATATGGGCGTTTAGCTCGGGAGAATAGAGGTATTGTTCCAGAGAAGGTGATAGATTTTGAAGCCGGTTGGAGCGCCCAACGTATGCTGCCCCAAGAGCTACACCGAGCTCTCGCCATGTGGCCTGTTTTTGAATATTAATACCCAGTGTTTTGAACTGGTTTATATTGATATAGGTGGCACTTGTAATGTCATTGGGCAGTTGGCCAATGCCAATCTGATCTTCAATTTGATTATAAAACAAGTTGATATCCGTTTGAACAGCTTGCTTGCCCAGGGAGTAGTGGGCCACCAGATTAAGGCCAACGTGATGTGAGGTTTCCGGTTTTAAATTGGGGTTGCCAAATATACGATGGTTGGAGTCTACAAACTCAAAGTAAAGCTCACGTACCGAGGGAGCCCTAAAGCCCCTGCCATAAGACAGCCGAAGCTGGTTGAGTGAAGAAAGCTCATATTTTACCTGAAGAGCAGGTATAAGCTGTTGACCAAAGCTACTATTATGAGTAAAGCGAACCCCGGGACGCAGCACAAGTTTTGGATGTATCATCCACTCCGCAGAGCTGTATACCGAATATTCCTCGATTCCCTGACGCCCCTTCGCTATGCGTCCTCCCCCTACTTTTTCGAGCGACAGTTGATAGCCCAACTGAATGTCTGTTTTTGAACCTACTGAAAGTTGAGTGCTTCCTCCGGACTCCCACACCCGATAAGTGCTCAGATCCTGATCTCCCTCTCCGGTTGTTAATCGTTCCTCACCATTGATAAGGTTTTTAGAAAAGCGTGATTTTTGGCGTTGAAAGTCCGAGAAAGAAAGAAATAGGTTGTATTGTTTGAAAACATCCGAACGACCCTCGGCCTGTAACTGATGGGTATGGCGCTGTGAGGTATATGTTTCATCTATGGCGAAAGGCTGATTTTGCCCGTTGGGCTGAAAGTTATTCTGTGGGCGGCCAAAGTCTTCAATCAGCTCATTCAGGGCCTCACCCCTGTAATAGATACTTTTCTTAGGAGTCTCAAATTTTACGAGCAGGCTACCCAAGAGCTGGTTCTTCGGGTTCCATTCGTGAGTTCTCAATGGGGCGGAGCCTGTAAATCCCTGAAAATCGTTGTGTTGAATATGGCTTAGCAATGACCATTTCTTACTCAGTTTTTTATTTACCTGAAGTGACTGAACGTGCTTACCATTTCGTGGGCCGGCTTCGTTGCCAGCAGTTTCGGATTGCACGAAGGCGCTTACTTCGGTAGATCGCTCAAAGTCTTTTTTGGTAATTAAGTTAACCACGCCAGCCAAAGCATTAGCTCCGTAGTTTATGGCCATTGGGCCTTCCACTATTTCGAGACGTTCAATCTGTTGAAGGTTAATCTGGCTAAGGTCGGCCGCATTGCCATTGCCATTACGATTCACCAGTGGTACCCCATCAATGAGAATCTTTACATTTTGCGCGGAAATACCCTGGAGACTGACCGTAGCATTACCAATGGCCAGGTCTTGCGAAATGCGCATGTTTAGTCGATTTTGTAAGGCCTGTTCCAGAGTTATGGCACCCCGGTTTTCAATTTCCTCACGGGTTATAGTGGCTACTCGAAATACGGAGTTTCGCATAGACTGAGGAGCAAATTGCCCCGTAACAATCACATCATTCAGTGCATTGGTTTTAGCTTTGAGTCCGTAGGTTTTATTGGTTGCCGAACGCAAGGTGTCTGAAAGTGCCGGATAGTTTATGTGCGATGTTTGCAGGCGAACAGGGTAATTGAGAGCCGGTAAGTTTAGCCTTCCCTGGGCATCGGTAAATAGGTGTAAGGTACGCGCCTGTTCGCTTACAATAACAGTTAAATATGGAATGCCCACCTGCTCTTCTTCATCCATAAAAACCAATTGCTGGGCTTGGGCAGGAATGCAAATGACAGCTAGTAAGATGATCCGGGCTATTTGATTCATTATTTAGAATGATTCTTAATAGCGACAAAGGTATAGTACCCATGCCTGCCGGGAAATCGCTACTTCTAGTAAAAGAAAATCACTAGTTCTAGTAGTGTAGGAAAATGATGAAGCAACAAGTCAGGGGGGAGGAAAGAGAAGGGAAAAAGGCTGAAGTGTAAAGCTGACAGCTTAGCCTCTAAACCTGGCGAATGGTTTTTAAGCCGGTTAATGATCCATTGACCGGAGGCTTTCTATTTATTTCAGACCGTTTCTTCGAAAGGACAATAGCCTGTGCAAAGGCTTTTAATACCCGATGGTATATACGAAAATAGTCGTGCTCAAATGGACACCCAGCCCTGTTTAACGGCATATACGATTAGCTCGGTAGGAGACTTCAGGCCGAGTTTTTTGAGTACATTTTTGCGGTGAGAGTTTACGGTGTGAATGCTCACATTAAGTTCTGTGGCAATTCTTTCGGAAGAAAGTCCCTTGCCTATGTAGCGAATAACCTGCATTTCCCTGTCTGACAGTTCCATGGCATTGGGAATGTCTTTTTGAGTGATGACTTCTATTATGCGTTGGCAGTAAAACTTGCCGCCACTCATTATGCTGTTTACAGCTTTGGTGAGTTCATGAGTAGAGCATTGTTTGGTTAGAAACCCTTCAATACCCAAACCAAGGTATTGCTTAATCATCAGGGCATCGTCATCGTCCGATATAATCAATACACGAGTATCGGGCAAACGCTGTTTTATGCGCTCCAGGGTTTGCGGTTGTATGGTGTGCCTTCCCTTATATTCCAGGGTGAGCAATTGGGGTTCAATTCTATATACCTGATCTTCCAGGTTTTGATCGGTTTTAAGAAGATGTATGTCCTGGGCTTGTGTAACTTTTTCCACTACGGCTTTCATACCCTGCCGGGTAAGGTATTGTGGGTCGTATATGGCTACACTAAATCTCAATTCTTATTTAGACTGAATAAAAACAATGCAAAAATAATAGCTAAATCAATAGCAGGGCACCTTTTTGTCAAGTTGTTTTACCTACCATCAATTCATATGGCCATAAGCAGCCTTGGTTGTGGCCAAAACCAAACAGTGGGAAGAAATGCCCCCGAAACTCTGTTATTCTTTAGGGTTCACTATCAGTTCTTTGTTCCATTCCCGGAAGGCCTTTATCAGAAATACACTAATTACCACCATTACGGCCAGGGCTAGTATTTCCGAGAGGTTAGATGGTTCATACATCAATGCCGTGGCCAGATGATATACATTGAAGAGGCCGTGTAAAATGGCCCAGGTAAAGGCTGTCCAATAGAACCATCGTGCCCGAAGTTCCAGACACAGTACAGAAAGGAGGAAGGCCATACCTTCCAGCCCAACCCGCCATAGGTGGTGTGCCAGAGGCACTTCTCCGGTGGCGTCTTCCATCATCAGACTTTCATGGTAGTAGACCCCGTAAAGTCCGTACATACCGTGTAGTATAAAGCCAATGGCGCTGGCTAGCCAGAGTATTGCAATTTTGTATTTCATGGTTTTTTCAGTTTTGGGTAGAGCGGTCAATTCGTTGATAAATTCTTCTTTCTGCATAGCCAGTAGCTCCTCATGAGAAGGAACCAGCGGCTCTGGTTTTTTTAGTTTGCTTAGGGTAAACAGGGCGGTTGCGCTTAGCGATATCCAGACCATATCTACCAGGGCTATTTCTATTTGGTTTTCGGCCAGCATTGTCCAAAACCAGTTGCCTGAAACCATTCCGTTGACCAGAGGAATTAGTAAGCCCAATACGGCACCGGCAAGCAGGGAATATCGGGTGGTAAAGTGGTTGTTGCGTTTGAACCGGAAGAACAACACCACAAAAAGCCCAATCACAAAAAAGGCGAGGTAAAGAATGCTTTGACGACTGGCGTCCATTTCGCGCGGAATAAGACGGGCGACAATCATGGCGAAGGCTGTCACCGGGTATATAGACATGCAAATGGCAATGAATACATGGCCTACTTTCCGGTTGAATAACCGTTGACTCGGAGAGATGCTTTTCTTTTCCCGGGCAGTAAGCCATATTAGCACGCCACTGATAATGACAAAGCAGGTAATTAGTGCCAAAATGAAGTATACTATTTTGAGGGTATACCCACCCCAATCGCCAAAGTGTAAGGCACGAACAACTGTTTCCACACCTTCCAGATAATTCCAGTCATCAGGTAATTTTTGAGCAATGAGTTCACGGCTGGCTACATCGTATACGGCCCTACCATGGGCTACGAACTTCTTTTGGTTCATAACCATGCCGTCTACCTGAAAAATCATGTTATCGGCTCCGTAGTTGCGGATGTAAACCTGTACTGGCCTGAAACCTTCCCAACGATTTTGTACCTCTTCCATAAAACCGTTCAGGCTGCCAATGCTCTGTGCCGGGTTTCCCAGGGTATAAGTTTTCATCATCGGGCGAACCTCTTCCATCATTTGAGACGGATTGCCCTTGTACATGAGGTTTGCCGGGGCCAGTACAAAAATGCTCATGCACAAGAAGCAACTCGTGAGGGCAAACACAAATTGAAAAGGTAGACCAATGACACCCAAAGCTGTGTGGGCATCGGTCCAAACGGTTTTGACTTTGGCTAGTGGCCTGAAAAGATAGAAGTTAGAGACGATTTTTTTCCAGTGGATAATAACACCGCTGACAATGGCAAGCAGAAAGAAGAAGGCCACAAAACCGGCCAGGTATATGCCTACATAGGGGATTTGAGAGAAAAAGTGCAGCCGGTATATAAGTTCACCAATACTATAAAAGGCATAGTAGGCCGAGAGAGTATACTCGTGCGCATCAACATAAAAGTAATATACCTGATCGTCTTTGAAGGTAATGGTGCTGTCTTGCGACTCGCTAAGCTGAAAGTAGATTTCTTGCTTGGCATCGGGTACTAAAATCCTCAAATCGCGCCCATACAAATCATAGTCGGCCACTTTTATGCTGTCTATGGCACGATCATAGTCTATATTGAGGGCTTCTTCCTGAAAAACCCTTTTGCCTTTCTCCCAAGCGGTTATTTCATCTTTTATGAGGGCAAAGGCACCACAAAAGAAAATTATGAACAAAGCAGTACTGATGACAATGCCCGATACGGTATGTAGATGAAAAAAAACGTGGTAGTTGCGTTTGCCTGAATCTGTCATGTGTTGTCTTCGGTTATAGGGTGGAGAGTAACAGCAAGGCGAGCATTATTCCCAGGTAGTAGGCCCAGGCCTTCCAGCCGTTTGTAAACAAATAAGGAACTATGAACAAGAGCATCCAAATCAGGTAAAGACTGTAAATAGAGGTAACCACTACATAAGCAGGATTACCGAGCCATATGCCTAGCACATAGTGCAGAGTGGCGGAGAGCAGGTAGCCTCCCAAAAGGCCGGCACTTAGCTTGGCAAAGCGTTGCTCTGGAGAAGAAAGGTGTTTGGAGTTGGCGGGCATTATATAAATAATTCCAGGGTTAGCGAGAGAATGAACAGCACAGCAAGCGCAGATTTACCAATTATGCGCATAGGGTATAGGGTCACCAGCAAAGAGAGCATGAGCATGCTCAACAAAAGACCATAGGCAATAGCTGCACCCCATCCGTAGCACCAAATGAGCAGGCTAAAGGCCACCAGAAATGTACACCAGCCCATCAGTTTCAGGTATCTTTGAGGCCATACGGTTGTGTTTGCCTGAAGTGCCCTCAACCTGTTTGAGGCTAAATAAAAGCTGTACCAACCGGCAAGAATTACGAATGCACAAATGCTAATCATAGAAGAAATTAAACAGATAGTGCCGAAGCTAGCCCAAAGGCAGAACTCCGGCATATCTGGCTGACATTACTATTAAAATGAGTACTTAAAGCTGGCCAGGAATGCCCTTGGCTCCTGTGGTGTTATGGTGGTCCAACCTGAGTAGTATTCTTTATTGAACAGGTTATTCACTTTAAGGGCAATTCTAAACTTAGATACCTCGTAGAATACCGATGCATTGGCAATAGTGTATTCAGGAAGTATAAAGTTGCCCGTAGCGGCATAGTTAATGGTAGCTCGTTCGCTGGCACCATTGAAACCGGCTCCAACACCCAAACCTTTGTGTGTTCTGTAACTTGCCCAGAAGCTATACACTTTTTCAGGGCCCGCGCCCAGAGGTCTTCTGCCCGCAATGTTGGCGTTGTCTGTATTGGTGGTTTCGCTATCATTGTCGGCAAAAGTGGCTCTTAGATTTAGACCATCAATAGGGTTGGCATTTACCTCCAGCTCAAAACCACTGCTCACTACTTCACCTTCCTGAATTCGGTTGAACGGGTCGGAAGGGTCTGTCATTACTACATCGCTAACGGTAATGTCGTAATAGCTAAGTGTGGCATTAAGCCTGTAGTCCAGAAGATTGGCTTTTACCCCAAACTCCAGTTGATTGGCCTGCTCCGGGTCGAATACCTTGAGCGACTGAGGGCCACTGTTAGGGTCGCCCACCAGGGCAGGAGCCACATTGTTAAAGCTGTTTTGGTAGTTGGCAAATATCGAAAGCTTATCGGCTACCGGCTGGTAGAGCAGGCCAAACTTTGGAGAAAGAGTGAACTGATCGTAGCCTCCAACACCTTCCAGATTTCCTTTGTCTTCAAACCGGTCGAAACGAAGGCTGGCCATGGCCGAAAATCGAGGGGTAATATTTACCACATCCGAAATATAAGAGCTAAGCACCTCGCGTTTCACCGAAGTAGACCCATGGCCCTGAGCAGCAAGAGCCGCATCTACCGCTGCGGTGGTTAGTGGAAAACTACCGGTTTCTACAGCAGGAGTAAAGGGGTTGTCGGCAATGGCTTCACCGTTGGGTCTCACATTGCCGTAGAAGGCATACCCTGAGCTGTTGTCTACATAGCGGGAAGCCAGGTAGTCGAGCCCAATTAGCACTCTGTGGCGCATACCGCCTAACAGAAAGTCACCGGTAAAATTCTGTTGTATGTCGAAGGTGTTAGTTTGTGCATTTTGCTTGCTAATAAAGCGGGTGAAAGTGTTGCCACCTAAAATACCGTAATCGTAGAGGTATGAATAGTAGCCGTCTGTAGTGGTATGGCTGGTAGATACCAGTGTTTGAGAGGTCCAATTGTCGGAAAGTTTGTAGTTGGCCTCTGCCCTAAAGTTGCTCGTAGGGTTAGAAAGCGTTAGGTGGTTGCTGGTAAACGACAGCTCGTTGTTGTAGCCCAACTCTTCCAAAGAACCAGCCTCACTTGGGGCAGCACGGTTTAAGAAAAGCATAGTGGGATTGGTTTGTGTGGCTTCTGTAATTTCCCCATAGAAGTTGAAACTCAAACGGTTGTTTACTCTGTAAGAAAGTGAGGGGGCTATAAAAAAAGTTTCGCGAAACCCGGCATCCTGAAAGCTGCCTTTGGTGAGGTATGAAGTGTTTATTCGGAAATAAACATCTTCTTCACTGTCAAGAGCTGTGTTGTAATCGAGTGTTAGCTGATTGAGTCCGAAAGAGCCAGTGGTATAGTTTACGCTACCTCCGCGGCCCACAAAGGGCTTTTTGGTTACCACATTAATAATACCACCATACGAACCTACCGAGTTGCCAAACAAGGTAGCTGAAGGGCCTTTGATTACCTCAATGCGCTCAATGTTGGCCGCATTAATGGTGCCGTTGGTTAAGCCGGGCATACCATTTACCAACTGAGGCTGTACAGAGAAACCTCTCAGGCTGTAGTAACCTGCACCATCGCCCCCTCTTCCTGTAGATGTCCAAAGTTTGTCCACTCCCGTGGCATTTTTTAGAGCGTCTTCAAAGCTGGTTACCGTTTGCGATTCCAGCAGATCGCTGGTTATCGTGCTATATACCTGGGTGTTTTCCAGGTCTTTAAGCGGAAGTTTGGCTACATAGGCTGTTTGTTCTCTCGAGAAAGCATTTACCCGACTGCCGGTTACCACCACATCTTGAAGTATCTCATTGCCTTCGTATAGAGTAATGTCTTCCAGCAAGGTGGTTTTGTTGGGCTCAATGGTTGTGGTTATTTCCACCGTTTTAAACCCTACAAAAGAGAGGCGCACCACTGCTGTACCGGTCGGTAGGCCTGAAATATTGAATGAGCCATCAATATCCGTTATTGCTCCTTTCTCGGTACCCACAACCATAACGGTTACTCCAATGAGAGGGTCCTGGCTGTTGTCGAGCACTTTTCCTTTGAGGTGGCCTGTTTGGGCCAAAGCGGGGGCTGCAAAAAGCAGCAAGGTCATTATCTGTAAAATTCTTTTCATCTTATTTAGACTGATTCTTAATAATGACGCAAAAGTATATCAGTCATTCGCCCGCTGCAATCACTAGTTCTAGTGAAAAACGGGGTAGTAGAAGAGAAGTGCCGTGGAGGCCAGGGGCCCAAGAGCCGATGGTCTCCAGGAGTAAGAAGGGTTAGATAAAGTGGTTCTAAGGGCGGTGAATGATTATTTCTTGCACATCGGACGAAACCGGTATGGCTTTTATCACCTTTCCCTCTGTTTGCATAAGTATGTAGTCGGTGTTTTTACCAATCAGGCTCCCCTTAAGCACCCTTTCGTCTGATTGAAAAACAACTTCTACGGTTTTCGGTGAAGATTGAAAACGCTCAAACATTCGGTCGCCATAAAATTTAGAAGCCAGATTGAGATAGGCTATGCTGGACAAAGCAATAATAAACGGCCTGTATTTTTTGAGGGCTTCTATAGACATTCCAAAATTGAATCGCTTGTAGGTTTTGGGCCATCGATCTTGCCAAAATTGATCTATCCGGAAGAAAATGAGCACTAGAATGAGGCTGCCCAAAGCAAATAGAATAAGCTCGAGGTTTTTAACCGGGGCCAGCAAAAAATCCAGTATGTCTGCGTATTCAAAAATGTTAATGGCAAAGTGGCTGTAGTATTTGTAGTCGAACATCATACCAATTACCACTATGGCCAGGTAACCAAGGGTAATGTAAGCCTGGCTGTCTAGTATAGGTTTTTTATTGCTCATAAAGAGGAAAGATAAGCATTGTGGTGTTAAGTGTTTCAACTTAAGGACTCATTCCGAAAAATCTTTGGACAACTCAAAAAGGCCTTACAATTTTCTTTGGTATCATTGTTTCTAATTCGGGGATATGGAAATTGTATGGAAACTCTGAAGACTTCTGAGTATAGCACAAAATTTTTCTACCAAACTGCGAACCTTCTTATCGCTCTATTTATTTAATAAGCATGGAATTAAAAGGAAAACTAGCTATTGTAACCGGTGTCAGTAAAGGCATTGGTTTAGAAACAGTGAAAATATTGCTCAATGCCGGCATGGTAGTAGCCGGGTGGGGGCGAACCAATAACAGCATAGAAGATGAAAATTACCACTTCTTTAAAACCGATGTGGCCGACTGGGACAATGTGCAGGCTTCGTTTAAAGCCACTCGCGAAAAACTCGGCAAGGCTTCAGTTCTGGTAAACAATGCAGGTTTTGGAGTACAGGGCCTGATCCATGAAATGGATGTGAACGACTGGAAGGCAATGTTTGATGTAAATGTGCACGGGCTGTTCTATTGCACCAAGCTGGCCGTACCGGATATGATTGCCATGGAAGAAGGGCATATTGTGAACATTTCTTCCATTGCAGGAACCAATGGAGTGGAAACCATGTCGGGTTATGTGGGCACCAAGCATGCCGTAACGGGTATAGGACATTCCATTTTTAAAGAACTACGCAACCACGGTATTAAGGTAACTACGATTTATCCGGGAAGCACCAATACTCATTTCTTCGACAAGATTGCTTTTGCTAATGCCAATGAGCATATGATGCGCCCGGAAGATATAGCGCAAACCGTTTTGGGTGCTTTGCAAACTCACCCTAACTACCATGTGGTAGATGTGGAAGTGAGGCCTTTAAAGCCGAAGGGGTAAGGTTAAGTGCCAGGGCATTAGATTTTAGACTAAACCAGTAGGGCAAGGAACAGAGAGGTGGTGTTTCTTTTCCGAACTAAAGACAAACTATAGAGTAGCCCGACTGCAGAAGTGGTTGGGCATTTTTTATAGGCTTATAATCAGCCTTCCCATTCAGGAGAACCGAGTATAAGGCCTATGAACTCTCCCCGTAATTCTCGCGCGAGAGAAGGGCAATCGCTTATGACTAGTGCCGGTAGTTGGTTATTTGTTGTCCAAAGTATTGATCAGCGCAAAACACAATTGGTCGATATTTCTCATGTTCGGATTAAAAGCGGAAACATTAGACAGTATTATTATCCCATTTTTATTTTCTAAATCTAAAGCCATGGACGAAGTATAGCCTCCTGTTCCTCCATTGTGCCAAATCAATTCCCTACCATTTTTTCTTTGGAGAATGTGCCACCCAAGCCCTATTTGCATGTTGTCATTAACTTCAAATGTGGGCGCTTGGGTTAAGGCCAGTTCTGTGTTTTTATTATCGAATTGAGCCAAAGCAAATTTTGATAAGTCTTCCGCTGTAGAAAATATTGCTCCAGCACCTGCTAAAGCACCAAAATCCCAGTTTGGAGCTTCTTTGCCGTTGGGCTTCAAGCCTTTTACGAGTTTAGATTCTATGCGCTCCCTTTCGCTTGTGGAGTTGCTCATTTTATATTTCCGGAAGATTTTCTCTTGCAATAGAGATTCATAAGGTGTATTTGTAATGAGGGCCAATTCGAACCCTAAAATTCCAGCGCCAAGATTGGAGTATTCATACTTAACACCGGGCTCTTGACCCAGTTGGACCTCAGTGGTTAGATATTCTTTCAGCTTCTCCTCATCGTAATCTTTGTAAGGATTGTCTCGGTCAGCAAGCATGAGGTTTAGATTTGAAGGTAGCCTTGGTAGTCCGGAAGTATGATTTGCCAGCTCTTTGAAGGTTATTCCTTCTTCCAGTTTAATTTTAAAGTCGACATAATCCTGGATGTTATCATCTAATTCCAAGGTCTGGTTGTTGACTAAATCGGATAATAGTGTGGCCGTAAACACCTTGGTTATCGAACCAATTTCAAAGACCTCCCTAAAATTTTCAATTCGCCTAATGGTGTCATCAGTTCTTTTGACCCCAACAAAGTCAACTTCCCCGTTTTTGATAAGAGCAATCGACAACTGTGTGTTGTTTGGAAATGTCTTGGTGTTGTTAAATATTAGGTCAGATTGTTCTTGAGTAATTCCTTTTGTAGTGTTCTGAATACCGTTTATTGCGGTTGTTGTTTGCCCATTCGAACAACCTGAAACTATGACTCCAATTGTTACGGTTAAATATTTTATCATTCGGTTTTTCATAATGAATGCCTTCGTTATTATCCGCTGTATTCAATAAGAAACTATTTCCTAATATACCCAAAGTAGGAGGATAGGAACATCCATGAAAGTTAGTCTTTGCCTTGTGTGTTGGTGAAGAGGTGTTGAATATAAAAAAAATATAAAAGCCTGTAAGCTTCTCCAAAAACGAGACAGTTTAAAAATAACTTAACCTGCTGTCCTATTTTTTGAGGAACCATCAAACACCTAGGGCATCTTAGGATTAGGTACTTGTTATATTATGAGGATTTTGGGTTTAGCTGCACCTAAAAACCATAGACTACATTTAAGAAAATTATTCTCGGTTGAATAGAGATTTGTCTGTCGCTGAGAAAAATTCCATTGATTGTGTTTTCTTGTATTATCTGGCTGTTATAAAAATTTTTTAAGTGAAGTTCTAATGTCCAGGCAGAGTTCTTTACTCGATATCTCAACAATCCATCACCAAGAACATAATCAGAGCTTAGTCCTTGATTTGCACTTCTATAAGAAGTGAGGCTTGTTGAGATTTCGAAAAACAGATTGTCCGTCAAATCTTTTTCCATGGAAATTTCAAACAAATGCGAAATGAATGTATTAGTTGTAAATGTCGAATATCTATTGAACCCAAGGGTATAACGCAGTGAAAGCGTTGGAAAGCTTTCTATTAGGCTCCTTAGTTGAAGACTACTTGAAGTTTGGTCCGTCCTATTATCAAAAGGAATAGATTCTACAACTTGAGGTGAAACAGTAATATTGTACTGACCACTAAACCGGGCTTCTAAAATTTTAAACCTCTTCGCCCATTCAAATTCACTATTGAATTGATAACTATTATCATTAAGCGATACCGCGTGAACCACAGAGTTGATACCTGTTCTCAATAAAGAAGACGAAATGCTTTCTTGAGATACAGAATAATCTACGCTCAAATTAAATTCCGTTCCTTTTATGAGATTGTTTTTGCTATACGAAGAGCTCAGTTTATGTTTTAAAACAGGTTCTAAATTGATGTTACCTTGAAAAACGGAATTAAAGCCCAAGAGACTTAAGCCATCAGAGAGCCTACTGAATTCAGGAAAATCGTACGATAGAAGATAACGAAAGTTAATATTTTGAGTCTTTGTTATATCAAAATCAATCTTGAGTTCAGGTGAAAGTAAAAGTAGTTCCCTGTCAAGCTCATTCCCAAGAGAATTGCTCAACCATGAATAATAATTACCTGATAAGGATGGAGTTAAGATGAGTTTATTCTTCTTAAATCGGGAACCTATTTTTAGAAAAGAGTAAAACAGTTGATCATCCAGTGAATTGGTGAAATTGTTCAAAGTAACACTTTCATCATTGCCATTATCAATTTCCTGAAATAGCGTGGATTGTAACGATCTATTTTTATTTCCAATACCCAAATCGATATTCAGATGACTTAGCCTTGATAGTTTCAAATAGTTAGAAATTAGCACATCATAGGATTTCCAAGTAGTCTTAGCTGGTTGTAACAAAGTAAATTGTTCACTGTCTTCTAACATGACAGGAAACACCATTTTGTCGCTATTCCATAATTGTTCGTTCTCTCTGTCGCTAAAGCTTATTTGCCCATTAAGGGTAGATGAAAAATTACTCGAGAATTTTTTGCTATACCTGAGAGTTTGTAAGACTGAGAGATTGGTCAAATCACTTTGATCAGAAAGTATGTTCTCACTGCCTTGAGATTGAGTAGAAATATGGTTAGAAGTGAAAGAATTGATGGAACGAAAAGTAGTTGTGAGATTGAGAAAGCTCCTATTAGGATTGTTTAGATCTAAATTTATTTTTCCGAAATGAAATGAACTCCTTAAATCCTCAATATTACTTCTTGACTCGAGAATTGACTCTGAATTTTCAAGAAAATAACTATTGATACTGTTGCTCTCAAAGTCAGTGTTCGACATAGAAGACATCAAAAAAGCATTTAAATTCATTGTTTTCGATGCCAACTGAATATTGGGAGCAACAAATCTCTCCTTGTAAAACAAATGGTTTGTATTAAAAAAATAATCGTTCAAATCTAAAGCACCACGAACGAAATTCTCAGTATCGGTGAAAACTTTGGAAAAGTCTTGAAGTCCCAAATAGTCTTCAAAACTGAGAGATTTTTCTCCCACATTGTTGATGTCAGAAAGGAGGTTGATTGAAACTTTTGGGTGATAATAAAACGTTGTAGGTTTTACCCTATACCTCTCTTCATAACCTAATCCTGCCTCAATATCACCAAAAAAGATCCGCTTCTTATCTTCTTTTAAAGTAAGGTTCATAACAAGTTTTTCTGAGTCCTGGAAGTCTGAGAGAATGTTGTTTTTATTGTAGTTGTCTATAAACTCAACTCTTTCAAGTGCGTTGGAAGGGATATTGTTGATAGCTAATTTGGATGTACCATTAAAGAATGTTCTGCCTTCCAAGAGGACTTCTGAAACTTCTTTTCCATTCAATTTCACTTTACCATCTGGTAGTATTTCCACACCAGGAAGCTTTTTAAGCGCTTCGCGCAACTTTCTTTCGCTCCCTGTGGTGAAATCTTCAAGATTGTAAATAATCGAGTCGCCTTTGATTTGTATAGGAATTGAATAAACGACCTCAAAATCACCAAGGTCGTTCACCCTATCTTTGAGTTCCATATCAACCATTAAGTCATCAGTACCAGTTTCTATCACTACTGAGTCACTGAAATAGCCTATATGTAGAAACTTGATTAAATACTTCGTATTGGTTTTGGCCAAGATTTGGTATTTACCATCAAGGTTAGTCAAAGTAAAAGAGTTGTCACCGGACTGGTCTACGAGAACAATATTCACATAAGGAATTGTGTTTTTTGAGGTATCACTAACACTTCCACCTATTTTAATTGATTGAGAAAACAAAAGATTGCTAAAGACAAGAAAAAAAATTGAGATAAAAGATAACCTCAAATTCAAAGAAAAGAGTTTCAAAGCAAGTGTTAATAGTCTTCGTTTTCAATTTTGTCCCAGAGATCCCAGTATTCATTACGACTAATGAGTTTGCCTCGCTTGGGCAACTCTATCCGTTTAAGTGATTTCTTGTTCAAATCAGTTTCAATTTCTAGCGCTTGATAGGACACATAGCCTATTTCATTAAGTTCTAGAATCATGCCTGGGAGTCCACCATAACCTGCGGGCCCTGTAGGAATTGGAATTTCTGGCGTGTACCAAGCAACTACTTTACTTGTTTCGGTTCGGTCATAAATTCTGGTTCCTACAGCTTTTAGACAGTTGAAGCCCTGGATTTCCTTCTTCTCATTACCAAGAACCCATTTAAAACGATTCAGGGAGTCGATTATGATCAATTTTTCTCCTAAGGATTCACTGACCATATAGGTAACGCCATCATTGTAATTCATAAAAAGGCCATCAATCTTTTCAGCAGCGATTGCTGCGATATTTAAAGAGAACTCACTTTCCGAAAGAAAATCTTGCGTTTCGATAATTGAAGCTTGCTGATTGAAATACAAGTCAACTAAAACCTCTTCTGAATCGGAACCACTTAACATCATTGAAAGAATAGCTTTCATCTTATCTTTCTCACCGCTTGAAAGATCATTCGCTAAATCTGGTTCTGAATCAATTTTTGATGATATGTCATTAAGATCAATTCCAGATTTAACCAAATAAGTGACTTTTCCAGACTTGGCCTGAGCAAATGTTAATTGAGATAAACAGAAAAATAAGATGACGGTTAGAAGAGTAGATTTCTGCATGTGTCATTAATTTAAGTGAATGAAAATATAACCTGATAAGTTCTTGATGATAGCCATACAGCAATTTACAAGAAAAAAGGGTTCGAAATGAACCCTTTAATGTTAGTCTGTTTTTTCTTCCAAAAGGGTTTCACAAAGTTCTTTTACCAAATCTCGGGCCTTTTTGATGTCCTCTTTTGGTAGTTCTGTGTTTTTTTTCAAATACCTTTTGGCAACCTTGGCAATTAACCAGCATTTTAAGCTATATACTTCTGGAGATTGCTCATTTACACATTCACATTCGTTAGCAACAGGAATCGTAACCGTTGCATCTGTTGAAGTCTTAGATATACCAGAAACTGAACCAACAAAAAACAAGCAAAAAACAGTAGCGATAAATCTAGTCTTCATTTTCACGGTCTTTTACGAGTATCTCACACAGCTCTTTAATCGTTCCTACCAAGTTATCTCTTGTTTCCTTATCGATTTCTTTGAACCACCGCCTTAAAACAACTTCTACCATTTCTCCTAAAATATCACATCCTGGAGTCAGTAGTTCAGAATCTTCAGTGATAACAAAAGTCACTTCCTTGTTAAGTTCCTCATTAAAGGTTTCATAATCATCTTTGAGGATTTTTTTCCAATTTTCTTGGAGGTAATCATACTGGTCTTGTGTCAAGCAAACTTCCGATTTTTCTTCCGTGTCTGCCGCTAAATCTTGACTTTGGGCATAGGCTTGAGAGATGGCGAACATGAAGTAGATCGCCATTAATGTGTTTACAATTTTTTTCAAAATAAATTGAAAGATTTTAGATAAGTAAATTTCATAAAACTTGGGGTTATCAGGTTGATTTTGCCAGAAACAATGGGAATCTAACTCAAAATGTCAGGAAAGAATTAACTGACGCATTTGAGTTCTTCAAAGAGGAATTTGGCAATGGTTTTTTAAAATCTTGTCAATTGAACCATCCTTTTAGACAAATGACTTCCAATAAAGTCTCGGCAGAAGCTCATGACTTAATTCTCATATATAAGCCTTTAAAAAAAACTGAGATCAACTATGAGCCATTAATAAATAAATTCTCTAGTACCGAAGAGTGTAGGTTTGAAGGCATCCTGTAGCCTATCCCTTATTTGGGCAATTTATCAAAGAAAAAACAATGAATTATTCATGACAATATCCTTGCTGTTGATGGCGAACGCATCATACTGAGAATCAACCATATATATCATTAGGTAGACTATCACCAAACCAGTTCAAAGCCTTGAGCAAAAGCAAGGATATTAAAGATAAAAAGTTGAATTTAGTCCTGTCCTAAAAAAGGGAAGCTTACATTTATTACTGAAGTGCTCCAAATGCAGATTGAAATAAACGGGAACTCTGCGTTGAGTTTTTTAAATAATGAAACTTGCTTGGATGTTAATTACGGATAGTAAGTCCTTCCAGTACCAAGAGCGAATTTTCCACGTCCAATTCTGGTAAGAATGCCATCTTGGACAAGATGGTAGATTCTCCAATTGATAGTAGTCTTCTTTACATCTGGTTCTTTTGAACGATAGAACTCAGTTAGTTCACCCGTAGAGAATCTTGGCTGCTCACGGAAATGATTCCTAACATCGTCAATATGTAATTTATCCTATGCGATTTCTAAGATTTTTAATCCAAGTACATAAGACTATATTTTGGCACCAAAGTTCAATTGCTGCCAATAATTAGAGTATATGAGAGAGGAAGATTTTAGCTACTTTGGTTTTTGAGCGTTGGCTTTGTGTGTCTGCAAAACCAAACCCACCTGCCAATCTATTAGATGAAGTGAATGCATGGATAACTGTGGGTAAGAGGGCTTTAGCCTGAGGGTTTCCCTTTTTCAAATTAACTTGGTCTCAAGGGTAATTAATATCTAAACGCATGAAATATTCGACTATTGAACGTTAATAAGGCATTGTTTACGCAAAAATCTGTACACTTATTTGGTTTAAAGTGTATTGTAAGTCAGGCAAGTTACAAGATGCTTAAACTCTGATTATAAGGAGCTCAAATCAAAATCATACTTCATGATCTTTTCCTCAAAAAATGCGACACCATAAATGCTATTTTTTGATTCATCAACTGTTAAGGTGATTAAGTAGTCCGGAACATTAAGTATTGATAGTAGATGACCTTCCCAGTCAAATACTCTGATCTGGGTAGGAATAAGATTTTTAGCGTACTCTACAACTGGTTGTCCATGATAAAGGGCATAGATTTTATCATCTGTCACTGACACGTCCATATAATAGTTCGTTACCTCCCTATAATTTTTCATGTAGGTCATTCCGTCTAGGTTATCATGTTTTTCTCCGAGTAATAAGCCGCTATTTTCCAACTTTAATTTAGGCTGAGTCTTATAAATATCCACACGGCTTAGATGATTTGAAAGAGACACAACTTTGCCCTTATCAGGTTTTATTGCTGCGTGGTGAAAGTTTATGCCATATAAATCTTGTCTATTCAGGATATGGTCATTGTCGACAATATAATTGACTGGAATTATCTCCGTAGTGTTGTTCGTTAAATCTTTCCTCAAAAAACGACCGAATTGCTCTGCAGCTGGGCCTAAACTCCCAACCCATTCGTTTTTGTTTATAGCAAAAAGCGATTGGCTTATACCCAATGATCCCTCATAGTCTTTACTAAACAATATTTTGTTCTCTGGCTGGTTCAAACTTCCTAAAACATCTAAGAGTAAGAAGCGCTCCTTACCAGGGTCGTTGATCCAAATAGCAGTATTCGTAGAGTCAACGACATTTTGATCTGATAGTCTTGGCCTCTTGAATTCATTAGGTCCATCACCCATTTTTCCGAGGTAACCTAGAAAGGCTCTGGAATTTAAGCTAAACACTTTATAGGCCCATTCTTTCTTTTCTAGCAACTCGATTATTAGCAAAGTGTCGACTACATGTAGAGATATGACGTTAATTTCGTCTTGTAGAATTTCCAAACCCTTTAGCTCATAACTATCTACTTTCGACAGGTCGTTTATTTTTGTGATGTGGTTTGATCTATCTTGCCGGTCTGAGCAAGATATGGCTAAAAGAAGGGTCAACGGAATAGCCTTTAGTAAGAAATTGTTGTTCATGACCTTTGATTTTTGCTCATAATCTTCACTTATACCTTTCTCATGATCTTAAACTGAATGTTCAAAACAAGAATATGTAGTGTATTGGAAATTAGTTTTAACGTCACGTAACATTCGACTTCTCCTGGGCCTTGGAAGGCCGATATTTTGGTGCTAGCCATTAGAGTCAAAACCACAATTGTAAGTATTACATATATTTATCTAATAATACTTTATTTTTTTCTTTCGTTAAGTTTGATAGAGTCAGAAGTCCACCGACTACCAATATTGCACCGCCCACAAACGGAAATCCTGCTCCTACTAAGTCTGCCATATTTGACGAAAACAAAAACGGTAGGCAAAATATCATACCAAATACTCCTGCCAAAACTGTGGTAATTGCAGCAAATTGGGTCAATTGTTTTATGTCTATAAACGTTGTTTTCTGTCGTGTTGATTTAGCCAAGTCAGTTCTTAATTCACTAATTGGCTTGTCGGCAAAGTCCTCAATTGTCCATTTTGATATTGGAATAGTTTGTTTTCCTTTTTTAAAGTCTGAATAGAAAGTCAACCACAAATCAGGAAGTAGAAGTGCTCCGAAAAAGAAAATTGCAAATGAAGGGATTGAATAATTTCCATTTCCAATCATAAATGCCTGCATCCGAATTTCATCTTCTGCTGTCATTTTGTAATCAAGCAAGACGTGCTTTAAGTCATGGCTTTCATATTTTGGAACAAGAGTCAATCGGTGGTAGTCTAAGCAGTTGGCGATTTCCCTTCCCAATGTCCCGTTATCAAGTTTCCTTAATTCATCAACTTGTTGGTGGTATTTGTCCATTTTACTGAAATACTTAATTACCGAGACAGAAGTATCAAATGATACTTTGATTATTCTCCTTGCTATTTTCTGTAAAATGTTCATTCGCTCGTTGTTTTGGACTGCAGGTAATGTATACTATTCGCCACAATAGTGGTGGATCTAGCACTATAGTAGAGTTACTCATTTAGATCGCACTTGTAAGATCCAGTATACTAGCCACAAGCTGTGTCCTCACA
>NZ_DDDQ01000111.1:0-13792 GCF_002336325.1 Roseivirga sp. UBA1976
GGCCTGCATACTCAATAGCCCCAACCTCAGGTTGTTGTTCACTTTTCCGCTAAGTCGCAAACCGGCCGGAATGGGGTTCTGAATATTTTGGCCGGTACTTTCATCGCGTGCTACTCCTATTCTCCTGGAAAAGAAAGGGCGTGTACCGTTGTTGCCGTAGCTGGCAAATAAATCGGCATTCTCTAAAAAAAACTGCCTTCTCTCCGGGAAGAATATCTCAAACCGATCCAGGTTGGTTACTTGTCGATCTACCTCTACCTGCGAAAAATCCGGATTTACGGTCAGGTCGAGGTTAAGCCCGGAAGTCACCGCGTATTTCATATCAAAACCGGCATCGAACGTAGTTTGAGAACCATCACCGTTCTGAAAATCCTTACTGGCCGAAGCAGCCACATAGGGTATAAAAGATATATTCGATCCGGGTTTTTTGGTTGGAGTATCCCAATTCATCTTACGCAGAGAGGCCAGATTAATAATGCTAAAGTTGCGCGAAATAGGCGACCAGGTAGAACGTTCTGCTTCTTCACTATCAATCCGGTAAAAGTTTACGTTCCACTGGTTTTGATTTTCGCTAAAACGAATGCTTTTCCATGGTATGGCCATTTCTGCCACCCAATAGTCGCCATACATTTGAGCCTCGCCTCTCCATTTATTATCCCAATCCATACTAAAGGAGTTGCGCCCACTGCCACCATTCACAATCAGGCCTTCCCTTCTTACCCCAAACGGGTTAATTCCGAAAATAAAGGCATTGGTATTATCTTGAAACGTATCGATTAGGAAAGAAAACGAATCGTTAGCATCTCCAAAAAAGTCTCTCCTAAGGCTGGGAGTTATATAATTACGTTCCGGTGAAAGGTTCTTCATAACACCCAGTACGTAAATAAACTGGTCATCATACAGCACTTTGGCCACCGTTTGGGAACGGGCCAGGCTCGTATCCATAGGAAAGTACTGCATGAAGTTATAGGCCGAGTCGGCCAGAGACCATTGTTCATCAATAGCTCCATCAATCACAATAGGCGTATCGGTTCTTTTAATCTCAATTCCCTGAGCGTTCAGCAGGTTTACACAAAGCCCTAACGCCAAAAAAATAGTCGCGCACAGTTTTCTCATCAAACCAAAAATATTGTGCTCCAACTGCTTTTCGACTATAAATTATGTTAGTGGAAGAATGAAGATGCCAAAATCTCCTGTTCGATCGAAAAACACCTTTGCTCAGCGCATCACAATCTGACCGAAAAATGGCCTGTTGTGTGGCATAATACCATTATGATGGTTTTAAAAAGCGGTGAGGTTGTTGCTTAAATGTTTTGGTAAGCAGTTCATACAAGTCGGGGTGTCGCTGACGCATTAGCTCAGGACGCTCGAAAAAGTACTCTCCTGCTACGGCAAAAAACTCAATCGGGCTCATGGCCGCATAGGCTCTAATGTCTGACCGCTCCTCAGCTATTTCTTTAATTTTTCGGTGTACAAACTGGATCCATGGCATGGCAAACGATCGGTCTTCAAAACCGGGGGGTACCCCGTCTATCATCCCATTTTCCTTATCAAACAAATGAATAAATTCATGTAGTGCGGTGTTTTCATGGTCGTTTTCAAAGCCCTCATGCAAAGCCGGTTTAGAAAGAATCATCTTCCCTTCCATTTTACCAGAACCCACCATTCCGGTAATCATTTCGTCTGGATCATCGAGCTGAAACTGACGGTTAAAAGTAGTAGGGTAAAGTATAACCTCATTGAGATGGCGATAGGTACATGCCGGAAAACCGAATAAGGGAATCACCCCACTGCTGGCTACCAGAAGCCTATCGGTAAAGGTTACTTCGGTTCTTACCCCTGTAATGGTAACTCTGGCCAAAAAGCCCTGTACATCTTTCTCAAATTGCCTCTTCAGCGGTTCGCTGAGCTGCCTGTAGTAGCTCACCTTCTCTTCCAGTAGCTGCTGCCAATTGGGCGGATAAACAACCTTGATGCGGTGAACAATGCCATTTTTACTATTGAAGGTAAAGTAGATTACCAGTCCCAGACCAGCCAACAAAACGAATGTCATCTGTGTTTACAATAAGACACTAATTAAGCAAGGCCTTTGGAATTAGAAAGGGATTCTTAAAGAAAAAGTCCGTTAGATCAGGTTAAGGACAATAAGACTAACGGACTTTTTGTGTTTAATAAAGATATCTATCACTCCTCTTTGAGCGACTTGACCGGGTTGACAGAAGCTGCCTGATATGATTTGGCCGCTACCGTAAGGACCCCTATACTCATTACAATAACTCCTGCAAATAAAAACACCACGGGGTTGAGTGCCTCTCTGAATTCAAACTGGTTTAGCCAGTTTTGCATAAAGTAGTAGCCAAAGGGCACTGCCAATACAAAGGCCATTAAAATTAGTTTTCCATAGTCTTTTGAGAGCAACAGCAACACTTGCATAACAGAAGCCCCATGCACCTTACGTACTCCTATTTCCTTAGATCGCTGCTCTGCCGAATAAGAAGCCAGACCAAGCAAACCCAGGGTAGAAATAACAATAGATACCAGAGCAAATAGATTGGCCAGGGTACGCATGGTTTGTTCGGCTTCGTAGCTCTCAGCATAGGCCTGATCGATGAACTGATAGCGAAAATCTTCTCCCGGATTTAGCGATTGGGTTACTTGCTCTATGGCCGCCAGGGCATCGGAAGAATTCTCATTTGTTCTTATCAAAACAATCGAAGAATTACTCGGAGATATGCAGGTAATAATAAGCGGAGCAATGGGCTCATAAAGATCTCTCATGTGGAAGTTCTTAACCACTCCAACAATCTTACCATCAATTCCCCAAAAAGAGAGCTTCTTGCCAATGGGGTCTTCAAAGCCCATAAGTTCAGCCGCTACTTCGTTGATAATGAAATTGGTTGAATCCTGAAGTTGACTGGAAAAACTACGGCCGGCAAGAATCTCCATACCCGTAGTTTCAATAAAATGCTCATCGGTGAGCATCACGTTTACCTCATAGCCTTCGTTAGGGTTTTTACCTTCCCAGTTGGCCGAACTGGTTGAGCGGCCGTAGTTGAGCGGGTTGCCAGAAGCTCCCGATACATGGGTAACTTGCGGTAGCCTGAGCAATTCATTTTTGTAGGTCTCCAACCTGGAGGCCAAGTCACCTTCCAAACTCACCGCCAATAAATTGTCTTTATTCAACCCCAGATCTTTGTTTAGCACAAAATCGATTTGGCGGTAAATAACGGTAGTTCCAATAATGAGCAAGGTAGAAATGGCAAATTGAAAGACCACTAACCCCTTTCTAAAATAAGAGGCAAAACCGGACTGCTTCACCACTCCACCTTTCATGGATTGAATAACATTGAATGTGGGCAATAGCAGTGCAGGGTAAGTACCGGAAAGAAGCCCAACACCAAAAATGAGACCCATGAGAAAAAGCCAGGTTTCGGGAGCTTCAAAATTCAACACCAGGCTTTTGCCTACCAATTCATTGAACAACGGTAAAAGAAACGCCACCACAACGGCAGAAACAGCCACCGCGCAGCCTGCAAGAAGAAAAGCCTCTAAGTAGAATTGAGCACGAATTGACTTTCTGGCAGCTCCCATAACCTTGCGCAGACCAATTTCTTTAGACCTGCGACTTGACCGGGCCGTGGTAAGGTTCATAAAGTTAATACAAGCCACAAGCAAGATGAAGATGGCTACTACCGTCATTATCCGTACGTATTCAATTCGCCCACCCGATACTACGCCATTGTCAAAAGCCGAATAGAGGTAGGTATCTGAAAACCGATGAATTATAAGCTCTTCATCGCCAGCGTTGGGGTTGCCCTGGGTGTGCTTCTTTATTTCCATGCGGATTTTATCTGCCACCGCCTGTACTTTATCGGTATCGGGTATCAAAAGGTAAGTTTCAAAAGCACCATTGCCCCAGTCTTCTACCCACGGATTGGCCGCAAAATAGGCCTGTGCCGGCAAAAGCCACTCAAAGTCGAGGGTTGATTCTGTACCCGGAGAACGAAAAACTCCTGTCACCTGCACATCGAACTGTTCTTCTACCTTAAATACCTGCCCCATAGCCTCGTTTCGCCAGTTGGGCCCAAAATGCTTTTCGGCTACTCGTTCAGAAATTAACAGACCTGATGGAGAGTTGAGGGCTGTTTGGCTATCTCCCAACAGCAATTCGAACGAAAACATGGTGAGAACCTCGGGACTGGCAAACCTACCAGATTCTTCAATGGCCTGGTTGTCTCTGGCAATATCCATTGGCATAGACCAGCTCAGCCAGGCTACTTCAGCCACTTCTGTGTATTCGCTTTTCACCAGATCGCCCAACGGCTTTGGAATAGAAGTGCCCGTGTTTACCTGACCATTGGATTGGCGCATGTTCCTAAATACCTGATAGATTTGATCTCCGTTGGTATGGAAGGCGTTCACATTTCGCTCGTCTTGCACCCATAACAAAATGAGTATGCTGGAAGCTATACCCACAATAAGCCCCAATAAATTTAGAGCTGTGTAACCCTTATAGCGCATGGTGTTTCTCCAGGCTATTTTAATGTAGTTTTTGAACATAATATGATTAGTTTGACCTTTAAAAATTCTGATTTCGCGAATAATTCCCGGACGAAATAGCAGGAGTACATCCCAATAAAACAACCATTTGGCACGCCTACGACCATTCTTCAGGCGGTTGGAAAACAGCTCTTCCAAATCTCCCTCCACGTCTTCCAACAGGGCAGGCTCACAAAACCATCGTAAAAACCGGATGGCCAATGAGGGAGGGTATAGATTGGGCGGCTGATTTTTCATAGAGCTTTAAAGTCAAAGGCTACAGAAGGAATAGCCTCCCAAAGTTTCTTTCGGTTTTCCATCACTTCTTCCAAAGCCTTTTTGCCATAAGGAGTTACTTTGTAGAAACGTTTTCTTTTACCACCTCGAATGGCCGTTGCCTCACCAAATTCTGACTGAAGGAACCCCTTCTTTTCCAGGCGGCTAAGAGCAGTACGCATGGCTCCTACACTCACTTTTCTATTGAGCCGATCCTCAATTTCTTCCTTAATCGATATGCCGTAGGCATTGTCGTACAGTATGGCTACAGTAAGCAAGAGAACCTCTTCAAACTCCCCTATTGAATACTTTCCCATGGTATGTTTTTTATTTAAGTCTTAAATGTAGCCAAAATATATAAAAGTCCTAAACGTAGTCTTAATAATGTTAATGACTCCCAATCACCGTAAGGGTTACAAAGTGTTCTGAATGTTTGTAAAGGGATGAGAAAGTATTGGCTCGTACTGCTTACCGGTTTTCATCTCCTTTCAGGTGAACTTTGTGCGCAAAAGGTGCTTTTCGTTGGCAATAGTCTCACCTATTCTAACAAAATGCCTCAAACACTAGAGTCTCTAGCACGTGAAAACGGACATTTACTCGCTACGCATTGCCTTTGCTACCCCAATTATGGACTGGAAGATCACCTCAACGACAAACAACTCACTAAAGAACTTGCCAAAGACACTTACAACTTTGTGATTTTTCAACAGGGACCTTCTTCTCAGGCCTATGGTCGGGAAACGCTTTTTCGCTTTGGGAGACAACTGGCAAAGCTCTCTGAAAAAAACCAGGCAAAGCCGGTATACCTTATGGTATGGCCCTCCTTAACCTACTACCATACTTTTGACGGGGTAGTGAAAAACTATTCAGAGGCGGCCGATTCCAATAAAGCAGGCCTCATAGCCCTGGGAACTGTTTGGCAGCACATACATGAGAGCAACGCTGGTTTTGACTTGTACGGGCATGATGGTTTTCACCCCTCTTCCCTTGGCAGCCTGCTGGAGGCTATAGTTATACTGGCATTTATACACGAAGATCTGGACATAAAAACGCTAAAAGGCGCAACGCTTCGGCATCATTTCGATACGCCTGACCGTATGCACCAATTCCTTGGCCTGATTGAGGAGTCTCTACTTTCGAGCCGGTAACCTACTGCACAATAAAGCGAATACTTTGAGCCACAGCTCCGTTGTTTACTCTCAATATATACAGCCCCGGAGCCAGAGTAGAAGTATCTATAGTTACTTTACCATCTTGCTTGGTTATACGAACATCTTCCACCATTCCGGCATTGGCTTCCAGAAGTATAAAGCGGTAATTTTCTATATCTCTGAAGATCGACAAGGTGAGTAACTCCCCACGCTGAACAGGATTTGGAGCAGCTTCCAGGCTTAAGTGGTTTATACCAAATCTTCGGGGTACCTTTCCATTGAAAAAGCGCTCGGCAAACTCAAAGGCCTTATGCCCTATTTTAATACCCATTTTCCTTCCCGGAATATCATCTACGGGTGGGTGAATTCCTCCCCAAATTCTTGAAAGGCTGGTTTGGTCAGAAGCATCACGATAGGTTGCCCATTGAAGTTTTACATCGACAGAAGGGCCTTCTTCAAAAACCAGAAACTGATTCTTTCGGGCAATGAATTCGCCCATTCCACCCGGAAAATACTCATCACCGGTTAAGAGAGTCAGTACTTCGGCCGCTGCTCTTGAAAATGTAGAATGACCAGACACATAGCCTGCAAACGGGGGGGTTACAAAAGTAGGTCGTTGGTAAGGCCACCAATCTTCAGCAAATATCCAATCAACTCCCGCCATATCGGTTCGGGGCTCCGGAATATAGAGAGGCCCGCGCCAGGCTTTCACCTTCACTTTACCCAAGCCACTTTGGTTAAAGCCCAGCAAAGGATCGTCATAATCTACCACATCTATAAAATTATACTCATAGGTAAAGCCCTGACGGTTAAAGCTATTAAAACGTGTATCGAACGACTGCCCCAAATCGGCCAAGGCCCTGATAGCCGAAATAGGTCGTATGTAATCGTAGAATCCTTTAACACTCCAGGCCGCTACTGCGGCATCGTGCATGGCTCCTCCAAGCACAAAATAGGCCTTTATATCCCATTCCAGGTCGTCAAGAACCTGCCCCTCTCCTTTATACTTCTTCTGTAGCTCGGGATGATCACTCACATAATTAAGAATAGTGAACCAGTGCCCGGGAGGTGTTTCGGAATCCGGACCATCGGCCCAAAACTCTGCCAAAACTCTCGTATAGTCTCCTCTGGGCACTATATTAGGGGCATAAGGCTCACCCGTCTTGGGGTTTAGGGCATGGCCACTACCGGCATCTCCCCCCTGTTTACGTTTGTAAAATTCCTTGTAATCGTCCCAGGTTTCTGGCAGTTCCGTGGCATTGCCAATACTTCCCGGAGAAATGTCCCACATCACGTTGTCCCAAGGAGACAAATGTGCACTCCAAATAGATACCAGACTAAAATTCCATTTATAGAAATCGTGCCCTCCGTTATCAAAGTCATCGAACATTGGTGGCGGACCCGGATCCAGATAAACCCAATAGTTCTGACCATCCCGTTTCTTGAGCACGCGATCTGTTTCGTTGAGGGCAAAAGGCATTACGTTGCCCCACTCCGGGCTCAAAAAGGGCTGAAGGTCGCCACTACTAAAGCCACTCTGACCAATGAATACATCTAATGCCAACTGCTGAAACCTATTGAGGTTGGTAATGGAAGGATTGCCACTGAGCATGGGTGCAAGCGGGCGATTTGTAGGTTCATAGTATTGATTGGCGTAGTCGTTGACCTCATTGGAACCATCGCGCAGGCCATAATCGATATAACATTGACCAATGAAGTTTCCAAAAGCAGCCGAACTACCATCGAGCGCCACTTTGTTATTGTCGGGATTGTAGCCCATGTAGGTCATGAGGCTGCGATAACGGCTATACAAACTGGTGTATCGCGGTGACTTTTGAAACCGATGACTAAGCAGGCGAAAGGCTGCATGACTGATTACCTCTTCGATATCGAGCGATGATTTATCGAGCGATGCCAGAGCTGGGCTGGTACAGCTAAAACCATTGACGGTTTTTCCCAATAAATAGGGCTCTGCTTCGGGGTCAAGATAGGCCCATGCATCGTACATGGCGGCAGACAGATGAAAAAGATTTCGGGCGTGTACGGTTGGCCGTGCCAAATCGTTTCTAATGGAATGAAGAAGCCTTTCATTCCACTCACGAGCCACCGAGTGTTGAGCATGGCCCCACGACACAACAGAAAAAAATAGACAAATGGCCAGCAGAGCTCTATGCATGTTTTTGTGCTTTAAACCAATGGATTACCGAATATAGCCAGTGCCGCTGGCAAAGCAAAATAAGAAAATCATTCTGTGGTTTCATGCCAAATGATGCTCTTGAAACAAGATAAATATGTATTTTTCCCATTCACTTAAATGCTCAGTGCATGCATCATCTGGACTACTACCCTTTACTTCTCATTTTTGCCATAGCCTGGGGCGTTCCTTTGATACTCTCCTGGCTAGAGATTGGCAAGATTCCCTCAGTGATTGTAGAAATCATTTTGGGGGTAATGATCGGGCCATTTGTGCTGGACTGGGTGGGAGAAACTCCCTATATGGAGTTTTTGGCTAATACGGGCTTCCTATTCCTTATATTTCTGGTGGGGTTGGAAATCGATGTAAACAAAATCATCAGTTCGCTTTCGGCCTTTCATTTCAAGCTTAAATCCATTTTAAGCAATACCTTCATGCTGGCCATGGGTATTTATCTTGGCACCCTGGCTTTATCTTTTCCGGCTCTGTGGCTCATAGGCCGTTTTCACGATATCAACGTAGTTTTCTACGCGCTTTTGTTCCCTACGGTAGGTATAAGTATTACGGTTCCTATTCTCAAATCGAGTGGAGAAATCAAGCGCAAGTTTGGTCAGATTTTACTCATGCAAGGCAGTATTGCCAACCTCCTGAGTATACTCCTTATTTCCATTTATTCCGGCTATGTTAAAAACGGACTCGACTTCGACCTGCTGCTTTTTAATTTCATATTCATTGCATTTTTGGTGTTTCATGCTATCGGAAAAAAGCTCAACCGCCTACGCACCTTTCAGAAGGTAATCTATCGGCTGGAGCATGCAGCAAACCAAATTAAAGTTAGGGGTGCCGTGGCCTTGTTTTTTGCCTTTGTGGTAATTGCCACGGTGGTAGAAACTGAACCTATTTTAGGGGCATTCTTTGCCGGACTTTTGTTGAGCTTGTTCATTACAAAAGATCGGTCGGCCTTGCTTTTTAAGCTTGATGGTATGGGTTACGGCTTCTTTATTCCAATTTTCTTTATCAATGTGGGTATTAATCTGGATGTTTCCAGTCTATACCAAATTGGTGAATCATATGGGTTTATCTTGCTTCTGGTGGCGGGCTTTTTTGTAACTCAAACCATACCCGCCCTAAGCCTGGTACGCCTTTTTGGGTTAAAAAAAGCTATTTCAGGAGGTAGTTTGCTTTCGGCAAGGTTGGGTGAAACTGTTGCCGGAGCTCAAATTGGTCTTGCCCTGGGCGTGCTGGACGAGTCGGAAAATGCGGCAATTGTAACCGCTTCCATCATTACTTGTTTGCTTGCTCCTATGGTCTATAACCTTATGAACCGCAAGGATGAGGAGCACAAAAAGGTGATAATACTGGGCGGAAGCAGAGCCAGCTTACTACTCGCTGAGCGTTTTAAACTGCACAATATTTCTTTTACCACCTATCTTCAACGCGATGAAATTATTCAGCAGTTCGATGGTAAAAGCCTTCCTTATCAGGTAGTAAAACCACTCTCAACGCACTTTTTGGCATCATTAAAAATTTACAGTGGCGATTTGGTAATTGTGCTCACAGAGTCTAACCTGCTAAACCAACAGCTCACGGCCTTTTTAAAGAATGAGCTAAAGCATAGTAAAATCATTACCCGAAAACAATCGGTTACTCATGATTTGGTTGACAATAACTTTGAGGGAATTAAAACGGTAGATCATGAAGAGCTAATGGCCGGACATATAGAAGATATTGTATTGCGGCCTAATGCTATCGATTCTCTATCGACCAGTTTCGATGTGTACCGAATTGAAGAAATAACGATCAGTAACAAAGCAATTAACCGCAAGCTGGTGAAAGAAGTCGCATTCCCTCCTACCGGATCGTTGGTTATACAAAAGCGGGGTGGAGAAGTTTTTATTCCTCATGGCAATACGCATTTGCTTCTGGGCGATCAGCTTACCGTTATTGGAACCGGTGCGGCACTGGCCGAGTTCAGAAATATTCTTGAGGGAAGGTAAAGGCCAAATTGGATTACCATTGGCCACCTCTCGTATGCATGGCTCATAAACGTAGAGGCTGTCTCAAAAACTAAACTGGGTGAGCGTCACACTGAGCTTGCCTGCCTGCAGCAAAAGCAGGTTTCAGGGACCTCCTCTTTCTTATTGATCAAATACAAAAGGTACTTCATCAGCCGAACTCAATTATTTATCCTTTCTATTACATGCACCCAACCGTCAGTAAACTCTCCGTCAGACCTTAGTTTAAGCATGGTTGAAACAGCCTTGTTCCTATCTTCAAACTCAAGAACATATACATAGTCATATCCACGCACTTCATTGCTATAAATACCGGCTTGAGGATAGGTGTCTTTTAATTTATCCACCAATACTTTGGCGTATTGACTTCCCGGGTTGTAGGCTGCTACCACCAAAATGTAGCGCCCCTTAACCTTCGGTGTTTCTTTTGGCTCTTCCACCGGTTCAGGTTCTTGAGTAACTACTGGAGCGGGTACAGGTGTGACTTCTTGTGCCTCTTTCTCTTCTTTAGCCGCCTCAGCTCTGGCCTTTGCTTCGGCCCTCATTCTTTCAAGCCCTTTTTGCCTGATATCTTCCAGCAGCTTATCAAAATCGGCTTCACCTTTTATTCTTCTTTCTTTTTTATTGCCGCTGTGCAAGCTTGAATAGTAATGCACAACGGTTTCCTGATCTTCTATTGAGATAAGGTTTTTGTCATATATCTCCTCTGCCCTTAATCGATCAATTATTCGGTTTGCCTCTCGACTTAAAGCCTCCTGCTTATCAATACCAGCTTTTTTATTGAATATAAAATGTAGACCAACCTCATTAAAGCCGTTCGAGATAATTGGCGTTTCTTTCTTCCCAAAGTCGTAATTATAGGTAAAGCGAATGTTTGGTTTCAACCGTACACCTATTCCCGCATTCAAGCCATAACCATCGCGATAAGCCGCCATAAGCTGAAACTTGTGTTGCCACTCGAACAGGGCAAGTACGTCTACTGCACTACCAAATAGCTCCTGATATCGCCAGGTTATATTTGGGGTAAGAGTAATGTTCCCCATCTGATCTAGCGAAAATTGGTAGCCCACACCCACTAGGTAATCGGCATTGGTGTTATCCGAAAGCTGCACATATTCATCATCAGAAAGGCTTTCATTAATAACATTCGGTACCGAAGCATTTATTTGAAGGCCTTTGTATTGATACGAGAGAGACAGGTTTAAACTGGCCGATGAGCCATTGCTACCCAACAGGTTTCTGATGAGCTCATCGTCCATACTTTCAACGCTTACTCTGCTGTCATCTAAAGAGAAAAGCGAAAGTCCTGCTTCTGCTCCTAATGAAAATCTATGCTGATTTAAAAGCCAAGCCTTAGCTAAACCTGCACTCAATTTAGTCTGGCGTAATAGCCCCGTTTCAAAGCTGTTTATATTCACATTGTAACCCCACTTTTGCCTGAATGGATTGGCAAAACTGAGCGAAAAAACCTGCGGAGCACCATCTACTCCCGACCATTGCCCCCGGTATAGCAGGCTTAATTGCGCTTTATCCTGAAGCACAGCAGCAGATGGGTATGCCAGTGCAGGCTGCGCAAAATACTGGTTGATGAGAGGCACTTGCTGACTAAAAACAACACCCGGCAATACAAGCAAACAACATAAAACGAGTTTCTTTAAATGCTTCATCATTCTTGCTTATCGGGTTAAAATCAACACGGTTCCTCTAATTACTGACATGCCATTTGCAATATTTATCTCGTAGTAGTACGTACCGCTTGGCAATGGCTTTCCTTTGAAAGTACCCCTCCAGTTGTTTTGGTAGTTATGGGTACTGAATACCAGCTGCCCGTTTTGGCTATAGACTTTCACCTGATTATTCGGATTATCCTGAATGTCGTCTACCACCCAGGTATCGTTTTTACCATCTCCATTTGGAGTGAAGAAGTTTTTAATTCTCGCATCAGGTCTATCCTTGGTAAAGTCTCTTATTTCTTCCGATTCAACATTTACTACAGCAATTTCCAAGGCTTTCTCATGGTACAGACCACCAGAATCAGTTGCCCTGACACGAATGTGAAGTACCTCTGTTTCTTCAAAGTTTACCATTTGGGAGGTGAACAATTCATCTCCCACAATGGCAAACCTGGCGTTGTGTGTGCTTCCATTACCTTCTACTAGCTCATAAGAAAAACTATCGCCAACATCCTGATCTTCAGTGCTGAACAAGCCTACCAATACTTGCTCATCATCTGTTTCTTCAATGATTTGATTGCTCAGAAAAATATCTGTGGGTTGTTCGTTTACATCGTTAACAGTGATGGTAAAGACCTTTTCAAAAGTTCCGCCTCTGCCATCGTTGGTCTTTACTCGTATGGTATAGTCAGACTTAGCTTCAAAATTGAAAGGCTCTGCTGCTCGTAGCTTGTCGGTGGTTATGCCAAAGGCATTGTTGTCTTCAGCACCTGCGCCTGGTACCAGGCTGTAGGTATGCACATCGGCCAAATCATTATCGGTAGTAGTCAATCGGCCAATTTCATCTCCTATGGCATTATTTTCATCAATGGTTAGGACAGATAGTGTAATGTCTGTTGGCAAGCTATTGAAAGCAATAACTAGCTGCTCAGTACGTACAAAAGCATTTTCTGCAAGGTCCATCAATGTATTTGGCAACATGGCCACTATCACTTCATCATTTGTAATAGCAGAAAGTGAGACTTTAAAAACAAGGTTATCGGTTGTTTCAAAGGATATTAATTGTGCGTTTGTAAGTTGAAGGTCAGAAGACTCGAAGCCAACCACTTCTTCCGTAAAGGTGAAGGTGAGGCTAAAAGGGTTAAAATCATTTAGCTCTGTCGGAACATTGCCAATACTCACCTCCGGAGCCGTAAAGTCTGCCATTACACTATGTTGCGCTGCAGCTAAATTGCCATTGGTTGCAGCATCTTCAGCCACATTTGCTGCTACGTCAACCGTAACCATTCCATCAGTAGTTGGCGTAATTTCCGCTGTATACACCAATGGGCTTACTTGATTGAAATTCGAAGCAGCACCATTTCCAACAACAATATCATCAACCGCAAAGCCGGTTACAATCTCGCTAAAAGTGAAAGTGGTAGTAAAGGCCTTATTGGTAAGACCATTTACTCCACTATCTATGACTAAGGTTGGAGCTAAATAGTCTGCTTGAACACTAAATGGTACTGCGGCCGTGTTTCCATTAGTAGCCGCATCTTGCGCCACATTAGCCGCTACATCAATGGTTACCGTTCCGTCAGTTGTTGGTGTGATATCGGCCGTATAAACCGAGGCACTGGTAGCCGCAAAATTAGAGGCTGTCGCATTGTTTAAGGTAATATCGCCAATGGTAAAGCCGGTTACATCTTCACTGAAAGTGAATGTTGCGGTGAATGTGTTATTGGTTGGGTCTGGTACGGTGCTTGAAATGACGACCCCCGGATTGGTCAAATCGGCTTCTACACTAAATTGAGTAGCTGCAGTGTTGCCATTAGTTGCAGCATCCTGTGCGACATTAGCCGCTACATCTATGGTTACTGTTCCGTCAGCTGTGGGTGTGATATCGGCCGTATAGACCGAGGCACTGGTTTGCGAGAAATTCGATGCAGTGGCGTTGCCCAG
>NZ_DDDQ01000054.1:0-9750 GCF_002336325.1 Roseivirga sp. UBA1976
CGTTACGTGAGCATCTGCATCGTTCAATATTTTTCTGGCCCTTGCCAAATATACCACAGCATCATCGGGCATAATTCGAATTAAATCGAACATCTTATCGGCAATGTTGTAGGTCTTCAACATACTGTTTACGACAGACGCCCCGGTCCAAGCTGCAGCAACATTAAATACAATTTTACCCCATTCATGAAGTGCCTCATTTGAACCATTTTGAAAAGTAAGTAGGTCGATATACTGAGAAAGCTCACTTTTCACCATTTGGTACAGGTCTTGCCGAAGACTAGAGTCAAAAATCAAGTCCTTCATGTAAGCCACAAGCATAACTGTTTGCTCGCGAATGGCCACACTACGCGGGTTACTCCATATAATTGGGTTTCTAATATCCCAAGCAGCAAGGAATTCGGCAATATCTACCAATCCGGCCAATGACTCATAAGCTCCTTCCAAAAGCCCAGCACCAAATGGATCTATATAGCCATTTTTCCACATGAACTCCCAAAACAATGCTGGGTCTATTTTCACAAACCAGTCAGGAAGCTCAGATGCAAGTAATTCTATGTATTCGTCTAAGGCGGGGTTAATCAGAATGAAGTCTTCCGTATCACCAGAATAACATCCGTCATTTCCTCCACCAGGGGAATTGACATAGTACTCCATACACCGACTTCTTCGCACTACAATTTGTTCTCCGGTAGAGCAGGTGTGTTCACTCATATCTCCTCCATTGTAGATAAAAAGCTCATGTACCTCTTCATTACATGGCTCCCCTGAACTTTCTATTACATCAAAATAAGTTACGCAGACTTTCACAATGCCAGCACTCAAATAAGTGGTTGTAGTAGAAGGCCCATATCCGGTAACACTACCATCATTTAATCCACTGGAATTACCCACGTAAAACTGTTCTGTTTGTGGCTGACAATCGCCTCCAGAAGATCGGCTGTCAATCAGATTTGCAGAAGACCTCCCCCTATTACCCTCGAACTCTTTTAAAAACTCTTTCTCCACAGTTCCAACAAAATTTTCCATAGAAAAGCCTCCATTGACAAAACTTTCTCTATGAGCAGAGTCCAATCTATACTTGTAAAGAAGTGGAGCATCAATAGTCCCATCAGCTCGCTTCTTAACAACCAGATTAGAAAAGGTAAAAGGATTCTGATCACCATCGTTAACCTTGAAGGTATAATTGAGATTGTCCAGTGTGTCTATCATTTCCATAATTCGATCCATTCGAATTTGTCCTGCAGATCGCTCAACACTATTGGATAAGTACAATCTCTCGGAAGAAAAGCTCAAAGCCTGATTAATTGCATTAATAACCTCGGGAATCTCATCAGCTTTCACTTGTTTATAAGTGGATTCACGCAATACCTGTTGTGGCTCAACATCATCGATTTGGCAAGAGAAAACTGCCAAGAAAAATATTACTAGAATTAAAACACTGTACTTGTTCATTGATTTTTTTTCTTAAAAAAAGCACATTAATACATAAAAACAAAAATGTTTAGATTTTTTTCTACAGACCAAAAGAAAACCATTCGGCCCTTGACTAGTTTTTCTGACATTTAAGCAGGTCAATACTAGGACTAATCATCCAAATAGAAGGAGAGCAAACCCAATTGCTCTACGCCAAGCTGGTAATCAAAGTTTCTCGTCTCGTAAAAACCATTTGTGAAGACTCGAATGGAGCTAAATGACAGATTACTTCTAGAGGCTAAAGTCAAATGTCGCGGGTTTATTTTCTCAAAAAAGGGAGTTGTTGTGTGTGTATTCATCGGAATTGAATGTTTAATAAGAGTCAAATTCAATGGCTTCTTGAGGGTTTTATGTAGCCGTACGAATCATAATGCAAGTCACCATGGTCTATAAGTTCAGCCAGTAACTCTAGCAGCAGCTCTTTGTTGCGTGGTTTTATTTTTTTAATCAATTGCTCCTCACTATAACCTGTTGAAGCAGCCAGTAATTCGTCAATAGCTTTTCGGTAGGTCGCCTTTTCTTTGTGGTCTTGTTCATGCTTGTGTCTGTCAATACAATTGTCGCACACTTCACAACGGCCGTAGTCCGTTTCACCAAAATAAACCAGTAGTTGCCGGGTGCGGCACTCTTCCCGGTTGTGAACATAGGCCACAACCGACTCCATTTTACCCATTTTTAGTTTACGCTTAGCCTTCAGTGTCTTTGGGTCTATGGGTAACTTATCCGTTGGCTGACGGGGCATTAAAAAGGTAAGCTGCGGTTGTTCTTTTTGTTCGGAATATTCAACCACACCGCGCTGCTGCAAATGACTAAGGCTTTTTCTAATGTCGGCCACAGACTGTCCCAAGAGGGCCGAAAGATTGTTTTCTTGCAGGGTAACAAAGTTCTGATACAACTCTCCACCATGTAGCCTTAGCAATGCCTTAATAAGGGCATCGAACTGGGCATTGGCAATCTGAAACTCATACATTTTTCGCTGATCGATGGCGAAACGCACTTTACCTGGACTGAAAAAAGACTCTGACAAATGGATTACACCATGCTCGCCAAGAACCTTAAGGGCATGATATACCTCCAAAGGATGGCGTTGAAAGCGTTTAGAAAACAGGTCAAAATCAAAATCGAAGCTTTCATCGGGCCAGCTACCCACTGCCAATTGAAAGAAATTACCCAACATTTGGTACACTTCTTTTAGGGTATCCAGTTCAGGAAGAGCCTGCTCGGTTTTTCTGCGCAAGTGCTCAATATCGGCCTGATTGCAGATGATAAGGGCAAAAGCTTTTTTCTCATCTCTGCCCGCTCTTCCTGCCTCCTGATAGTAGGCTTCCAGATTATCGGGCAGATCCATATGTACAACCACCCGAACATCGGGCTTGTCTATGCCCATACCAAAGGCATTGGTGGAAACAATTACCCGTGTGCGGTTATGCACCCAATCTTCCTGTTTGGCGCTGCGTTCCTGAAAAGTAAGTCCTGCATGGTAATAATCAGCCGAAATATGATGTTGACTAAGCCATTGTGCCACTTCGCGAGCATGTTTTCGTGTGCTCACATAAACCACTGCACTTCCCGACACTCTTTGCAATACTTCCAGTAGCTTGCGTTCCTTATGTTCTTCGAACCGAACAGAGTAAGATAAATTAGGCCTGGAAAAACTCTTTACAAAGCGCTGTGGGTTACGCAACTTAAGCCTGACTTCAATATCTTCCCTTACCAATGGGGTGGCCGTGGCTGTAAGTGCAATGATGGGGGGCTGTGGTAACAGGTCGCGAAGATCCGCAATTTCCAAATAAGCCGGTCGAAAATCGTAACCCCATTGCGAAATACAGTGGGCTTCATCTACCGCAATCAAGCATACTCCACGCTTTGCAACTACTTTTTTTATACGCTCAATGAACAGTTCGGTCTTAAGCCGCTCGGGCGAACAGTAGAGAAATTTGAGGTCGGAGTTGGCCGCATTGTCCAGCAAATAATCAATTTCACGCTTACTCTGTCCTGCGTGCAGGGCTTCGGCTGCAATGCCTCTTTTCTGCAATTGATTTACCTGGTCTTTCATTAGGGCAATGAGGGGAGAAATGACCAGGCAAAGCCCATCCATGGCCATAGCCGGCACCTGAAAGCAAATGCTTTTGCCTCCACCGGTGGGTAGCAGTGCCAGCACATCTTTCTGTTCCAACACAGCTTTTACAATATCTTCCTGCAAAGGCCTGAAGGCAGAATAGCCCCAATACTTTTTCAGGATGTCTACTGGCTGGATCATTGCTTGAATATAGCGATCAGAAAATGGAAATCAGGTTATAATTTCTTCTAAGGTTCGGTTGTAGGGCTGCCCTATTACCTGTCTTAATGAACAGAATTCTACCAACTGGGTTTCTCCTTGTTCAGGAAGGCCGATATCCCCTTCTGGCAATCGTCTGAAGCTCTTGCTTTCGCATTCTGTTCGGCTGCATGGGCCAAGCCTTCTTCTAATGACATGGATTGTACCCGAGCGATCATCTGTTTGGTAAACTGCATGGATTGTCCTGAATTTTTACGCACCAGCTTTCTCGCAAATTCAGCTACAGAACTATCGAGCTCATCTTCTTTGACCACCCAATTGATTAGGCCCATTTCTCTGGCATCCTGAGCGCTGATCAGGTCTCCGGAGAGCAACAGTTCTTTGGCTTTACCTTCCCCAAGCTTTCTCAAAAGAAAGACTTTAACAATGGCCGGAATAAACCCAATCCGCACCTCGGTATAACCAAACTGCGCTTGCTCTACTGCAAAAGAAAAGTCGCACACCGTGGCTAAACCGCAACCTCCGGCAATAGCGTGTCCTTGAATTTTGGCAATTACCACTTTCGGGTGCGTATATATTTGGTAAAAAAGCTCTTTTAAATGATTAGAATCGGCCAGGTTTTCTTCAAAGGTATTTTTCTGTAATTGCTGTAAATAGGCCAAATCTGCTCCGGCACAGAAAGCTGCTCCTCGAGCCGCCAACACCACCACCTTGGCATCACTATCGGTTGCTGCCTTCTGAAATGCCTGCTTTAGCTCGCTCACCACTTGCTCATTGAGGGCATTGCGTTTATCGGGCCTGTTGAGCATAATGGTCGCCACTCTGTCTTTGACCGTATATTCTACAAAATTCATCTTTTCCATAGACTGCTAAAATAACCATTGGTAGCGACTTGATGCACAGGAATACCCATTTCCTTTGCCGCAAGAGTCAGGTAACGGCTCACCCATCGGCTGTTCGATTTATCTATAACAATGTATTGGACATGACTAAAATGCTCCAGTTGTTCCGTCCGGCTTATGGCATTGCCCGAAAGCACAAGGTAGTCTACGGGTATTTGAACTTTGCTCCACCAATGAATGTCTGCTGACTCGTTTAACCAAAGAATGGTCTTCCCCTCAAAAACCGTAAGGTTTCCTCCCGGAAACGAAGCACTGGCGAGTGTCAACTCATCGTCTGCTACTCCTTGTTTAGCTCCTGAAATGAGTCGCTTACCATGTAGGCTGAACTGCTGACTTTCCGGATCGGCCAAAAAAACCTCATCGGCCAGAACTTTAGACTGAAACCCGTGCCTAAAATCCATGACAGACTGCCGAGAGGCATCGATTACCGAAAACTCATAAGAGCGCTGATATGGAGCAAAGTGATAGGTCTGACTTAAAACAAAAGCCAGAGCCATGGCCAGGGCAAATTGCAGATAGCTCTTTCTGTGAAGCTCCCAAAAAAGAACCACACCAATCAGCACGGCATAGAGCAACCAGGCATCTAATATGGAAAGGTAAACGCCATTAATGGTGCTCCCCGGAAAGTGACTCACCTGTGTCACCAGCCAATTTACTGCTATCACTGTGCCGTTTAGCATTACCCCCAACAACGTAGCCACAGCCGACCAGAATGAGAGTGCTAACAAGCCCAATCCACCAACCAGAATAAGCGTTGCGGCCGGAATAATAAACAGGTTGGAAACTAAAAAGTAAGTCGGAAACTGATGGAAATACAACATACTTAGTGGCCCGGTAGCCAGCTGAGCGGCAACCGACACGCAAGTTATTGACCATACCTTATCGGCCAGCCAATGTCGGGGCTGCCACAATCCATATAGTTTGGGATGTAAATAAACTATTCCAAAAACGGCCAGAAAAGACAATTGAAACCCAACACTCATAATGAGATAGGGATTGTAAAGAAGCAAAACCAATGCCGACAGCGATAGGGTATTGTAAATATTTCCTCCTCTGAAAAGGGCTTTGCCCAGAGCCACAAAAGAGAACATGGTAACTGCCCGAAGTACTGAGGGAGAAAGCCCGGTTAAAAGGGCATAGCTCCAAAGCACCATTAGGCTGGCAATAGCCAGCCACCATCTGTACTTTTTCCTATTGAGACGAACTTGTTTTACAAGCCCAAAGAAAATAAGATAGATTATGCCCACATGCAAACCGGAAACGGCCAGCACATGCATGGCTCCCGTAGCCGAAAAAGAAGCAATAAGCTCATTATCCAGTTCATCTTTTACACCAAGCACTAGTGCCAAAACTACGGCTCTGGATTTGGGATTGGCTATGTATTTACCAACCTGCCCCACACAGAAATCTCTAACCAACAATGATTTGGCCACAAACCAATTGGGAGTTCCGGACCTGAGCAGGCTGAAATTATGCCCCACAAACTGCTGGTAATGAATATTCTGATAGGCCAGGTAATTACGATAGTCGAACTCCCCCGGATTGGCCGGAGCCGTGGTATGAGCTGGCTTACCCTCTATCCAAACCACATCTCCATAGGATAAAGCCTGGCCTGCTTCTTTCGAAAAATAAGCATTCACCCTACCCTTGGCAGATCTCCACCCCACATCCGTTTTTAACTCCGAAAGTTCAATAACTACCCTCACAGTATTGTCTTTGACCTGAGGCTCCTGAATAAGCTGACCAATGTATCCTTCTGTTTGGTGAGGAAATTCTTCCGGGGCCATTAAAAACATACTCAAACGGTAACCTCCCAGATTAAAGAGCAATAAGAAACTCAGAATGGCCAAAACATGCCGATTGCTATGAGAAGACTGCCATAGCAACCATATATAGACCACCAAAAGTACAGGAAGAATCGCTACCGGAAGTAAAACTGACTCTCCCAGGTAGTGGCGGCACACCACACCCAGGGCAAAGAAAAACGCAAAGCGAACAAATGGAAATCGCTGAAACTTCATGGTGGTGTTTATTGTGTGTTCACCCTAAGCAGGTGATGGTTGTTATCTCGGATTATGCTTAGATCAAAGACAATAGCCGACCGATAACCCTATGAAGTTATTGAATTTACCTGTTGCAAAAAAGTTTAAGGAATTGATGAGTTATAACAACCAAGCCAATTTACACTCTTTTAAGTGCTATGGCCTAAACATATGAGCTAGCTATTGAACGGTTGCTTAGTAAAGGTTAATCGCTTTAGCCTTCAATGGTCTTTTGCATCTCAAAGTGCTCTATACCTACTTCAAAAAAGCGCTCACCTACTTTTTCGAAACCAAAACGAGAATACAGGCCCATAGCATCTACCTGAGCGTGTAAATAAAGCAATGTACCCGGAGCAAGGTTTTCTTTTTCAATATAACCCAACACCGTTTGCACCAGGCGTTTTCCAACTCCTTGCCCTCTGTAGGCTTCCAGCACAGCAAAACGCTCCAGCTTCAAACCCTTGTTGGTTTCCCGGTAGCGGCATGTTCCTGCCGGCTCACCCTTCACAAAAGCAATGAAGTGCGTGGCATTCTCATCAAACTCATCGAATTCGTCTTTTTCAGGACAATTCTGACCTACAATAAACACCTCTCTTCTAATATCGAAGGCCTGATCAAGCTCCTGTTGACTCTCTATTTTCTTTACTCTTATCACTGCTGTTGTTTGGTTTGTCGTAGGCATTAATAATTTCCTTCACCAATTTGTGGCGTACCACGTCTTTGGTATCCAACTCTACGGTAACAATGCCCTTTACGTTACTCAAAAGCCTTACTGCTTCTGCCAGGCCCGAATGTTGATGCCTGGGTAAGTCTACCTGCGACTTATCGCCAGTTACAATAACTTTGGAGTTGGGGCCCATGCGCGTCAGAAACATTTTCATTTGCATGGAGGTAGTGTTCTGAGCTTCATCGAGTAAAACAAAAGCATTGTTCAATGTACGGCCACGCATATAGGCCAAAGGGGCTATTTCTATAATATTATTCTCCTGATAGAACTTCAGCTTTTCGGCCGGAATCATGTCACCCAGCGCATCATAAATTGGCCTCAAATACGGATCGATCTTCTCTTTGAGGTCTCCGGGTAAGAACCCTAAGTTTTCACCGGCCTCCACAGCGGGCCGGGTAATGATTATTTTCTGTACCTCTTTATTTTTAAGTGCTCTCACAGCCATGGCTACAGAAATAAAGGTTTTGCCCGAGCCGGCCGGACCAATGGCAAAAACCAAATCGTTTTTATTAACAGCCTCTACAAGGGCTTTCTGATTGCGGGTTTTGGGTTTAATAACATTGCCCCGATTGCCGTACACCAAAATATCGTCTTGCCCTTCTTTATCGAGGTGATGAACCTCTCTGCGCACGTAAGACTGTACACTCTCGTGGGTTATTTTGCCGTATTTATGGTAATGCTTAACCAACGACTGAACAATATCATTGATCTGAATAATCTCAGAAGCACTACCCTTAATGAGCAATTCATTGCCACGAGAAACAATTTTACTCTTGGGAAAAGCCGAGGCCACTTCTTTGATATTTTCATTCCCTACACCAAGGAAGTCGACCATAGTAATATTATCGAGTGTAATGAGTTTTCCTACCAAATTTTCAGACGCTTATGAATGATTGTCTATGCTTAAATTTTCAATAATTTTGCTTTCACTAAATTATAGAATAAACGCCAAAGTCACTTATGACCCTTATCACTTTCACATCAGATTTTGGACTGAGTGACCATTATGTGGCGCAATGCAAGGCCCGAATATTAGCCGAACATCCGGAAGCTCACATCATTGATATTTCGCATCAAATCAGACCATTCGATTTGGCTCATTTGGCGCATACAGTTGGCTCTGTTTTTCAGGATTTTCCCGAAGGAACCATCCACCTGATTGGAGGCGAAGCCTCAGCAGCCTCTTCACAAGACTACCTGCTGGCCGAAGTAGAGAAGCACTTTTTTGTGGTGCCCGATAGTGGTATTCTCAGCCTTATTTCGGAAAGAATTCCCGGCCATGCCATAAAACTCAGCATAAAGAAAAATGCCTATCGGGAAGTACCGGCACTGGTGGGCAAACTGGCCAAAGGAGCTTCTCCTGAAAGTCTGGGAGAAGTAACCGAGTCGTTCAAACAGTATGTGAAACGAAAATCAAGAGCTACTAAAAAAGAAATTTCCGGCCACGTGATTCATGTAGACCGCTACGGCAATCTAATCACCAACATAGAAAAGGTAGACTTTGACATACTTAGCCGGGAAAGAAGGTATGTCATTTATTTTGGCCGCGAACAAGCCCATACGGTTCAAAAAAGCATAAATGAAGTTGACCCTGGCGATGTGTTCGTAGTCTTTACTGACGGTGAAAAAATGATGCTGGGCATTAACCAGGGCAATGGCAGTCAATTATTGGGGCTGGAATATGATAGCCCCGTTACCATTCAGTTCGAAGATTAATGCCTGCCACTCCTGTTTGTGTGTTCACAAAAAGAATCGAACTTTGATCTGTAACTTTTACCTCCAATGCTGATACGAGTTGTTCGAATGACCTTTAGACCGGAAGAAGTTGAGGCTTTTCTGGATTTGTTTCATGCCACCAAAGAGAAGATTCGCCACTTCGAAGGATGCAAACACCTGGAACTGCTTCAAGACTTTAACACTCCTCACATTTTTGTTACTTATAGTTACTGGGAATCTGAAGAACACCTCAATTGCTACAGACACTCCGCTTTGTTTGCAGAAGTTTGGAAAGCCACCAAAAGTAAGTTTGCCGATAAACCAGTGGCATTCTCTTCCAAAAAAGTGATTGAGGTGAAATAAGAACGTCAGACCGGAAAAAACAGTCCATACATTCAAGCAGGGGCTATTTTATCCGGTATCTCATGAGCGATATTTCAAAAAGAGATTCCGGATATTTTTCTTCTCTTTTTGAATTTGAGACGAAAAATTCCGGAATGACAGATTCATCAATTTTCCTCAACCTCAAGGTTGTTTAATAAAAAATCTTTACTCATTTTTGCACACCCAATTTCATAGATGCCTAGGTGGCGGAATTGGTAGACGCGT
>NZ_DDDQ01000054.1:10085-33202 GCF_002336325.1 Roseivirga sp. UBA1976
GCGTGCCGGTTCGACTCCGGCCCTAGGTACAAAAGCCTCGACTCTGTCGGGGCTTTTTCTTTTACATCCTGAGCTTGCCGAAGGATCTGCCCTACCCTATTTGCACACTGGCATTATTTCATTTGAATGCTTCCTCCTCGGAGATGGCTGTAGATAAGGAATACCACAAGTTAATTGTTACCTAATAATCACAATTTTACCGAAGTCTTTGTTGAAGGCCTTGTCTTTACCTGTACCCCGGTGGCCAAGATCCTGCCCGTTGGCCTTTACCTGCACCCGATAAATGTAGGTGCCATTGGCCAGAATATCGCCAAATTCATCGCGCCCATCCCAGGCATACTCAGTAATGTTGTTTCCAATACGGATTGGCCCAATTTCATCTTGCGTAATCTCACGCACCAGTTTGCCCGATACAGTAAAAATCTGAATTTTAATCTGATCGGGTATCTCACTTCCCGTGAGTGTAAACACAAAACGTGTGCTGGTGGAGAAAGGATTGGGGTATGGATAAAAATGAGTGATAGTAGACTCGCTCACCACTTCGAAAGTAATTTCGTAGGGGCCTACTCCGGCATAATTACCAGAAGCATCGGAGGCGTTGACCTGCAACATGTATTCACCATCGGGCAGGGTCTCTGGCTGAAACTGTACTTTAAAATTCTGACCTTCGGCTGCGGGCACATAGGTAACTTCGGGATCGGAAAAGTTAATCCGTCTCAACGCGCAACCTTCGCAAATCTGACCAAGAAAAATCTCAACTCCTGTTGTATCGGTCTTAAAAAGGTACGGATTGTTATCGCGTAACTCTATTTCGACCATAGGCTTAGGAGACACTATGTCGCCATCTACGATGTAGATACCATCGAAGGTCACATCCATAGCCGGGTTTACCTCATCGCGCTTCACATTGATAAAGTCCTCTAAACGAATGACGTTATTGCTGTAATACTGCTCAATTTCATCGCCCGGGTTCACGAATATTTCAAAATCATTCAACCCCAATTTACCCTGTGTTTCTATAGGCACCGTAAAGTCTACCGACTGACCGGCTGCTACTGCAGCAATTTGAGAGGTGGCGAAAGACTCTTCTCCTGTGGTTTGATTGGTGAGCTTATACCGTACATTCAGTGCTCCTTTAAAGTCGTAAGACGAAATATTGCTAAAACGAAAAGCTGCCTCAAAGGGCTCACCATCTTGTAGCTCTATTCGCTCGTTTTTATCGTTTTGGAGGGTAAGTACCCCTTCAGGAACTCCCTGATAGGAAACAAACCAATTTTTAAATTGAGGGGGAGTTGCCGACACGCGGTCTCTGGCACTCACAAACAACCGAACAAAGGGGTATTGCTCTGCATCAATGGCGCTCATATCTAACTCATCAATATCGTTGAGGGTAGCCAAGACTACTTCTGTGCCGTTACTCTGGCGCCCCCTCACTTCAAAAATCACATCGTCTTCAGAAGGCTCTTCATCTATTCGCTTGGTGAGCCTGCCCCAGGAGCTCACAGGACCTATGAGAGGAGAAAACACACTCCCTGAGTCTGTGCTGGCAAAAATGGAGGTCTGAAAAGAAATCTCGGTGCGGGTATCGTCTGGCTGAGCTCCGGACGATACTCCCTCAATTAAAGTAGCCGTACCTTGCTGCGCCCCTTTTCTACCATAGATTATAATGGGCTCCCCATTCGTATAATTAGAAAGCTGTGTTGGAGCTACTCCAATTCGGCCGAGCGAACTGCGGGTAATATCGGCCCAGTTTTCATAAAGCAATTCGCCTATAGAAAACATCAGCACAAAATCTCCATTGCCCACTCCGTCCATATACTGACTAATTAAGGCACTATTATCAATCTGGTTTCTGAGGTCTTCATCCGCAAAGCGGTTAATTACTTGCGGTGTAGTACCACAGTTGAGTGGATCCTGATCTTCAAATTCTGCCCCGGGAGTTTTTAGAATCACATAGGGCCGCCCACTGTCTTTGTCGAAGGCTATGGCATTGAGCGATTCGGGCAGGCAGCTTCTATTGGCTCCTTCTCCGAACAGGGAGCGCCCGTCTACCTCTATGGTCATCTTAAGCGGCTGCCCCCCTAAAGGGTGGTTTTCGCCATAGGTAACCACGTTGATGGTGGTTTCGTTGCCTTCAAAAATCCAGGTTTTGGTGTTAGGTTCTTTGGCAATAGAACTTAGACCAAGGTCTCTAAACTGATCGAATTCTGTCTGAGCCCAACCTTCTACCCCATTTTCAATATTGGTAAAGGAAGAGATGGCCCAGGGCTGAGGGTTATCCAGAAGTTCGTCTTCAAAGATAGACCTCCAATAATACTGAATGGTATCGTTTACGGTAAAGGGCAGAAGTTCTACCTCCCAATTAACCAATCCTTTTCCGCTGAGCGTATTGGTTTTTCTCCACGAGCTATTAAAATTAATGGTGGTGTCAATCTGAATTACAAAACTCTCATCGTTGGCTTTCAGGTTGGCCGACTGAGCCACCAGGTTAACGGTAGACTGCGAAAGAGTTGCAAAGTGGGTGGGTGCTGTATTAAACGTGCCTGAAGCACCTAAAAAAATAGAGGTCTCGGCTATATTGTTGAATTCGCTTCCTTCGTCTACTTCATTATTCCTGTCGAGGTGTACTTCAAATTTGTTTTCTCCAAAAGCATCGAGTCCCTGGTTACTAATCTCATAATATATGGTATCTCTGTTTCTCACAGGGGGCACTTCTATTTCTGGAAGTTCTATTACTGTACCATCGGGCAATGTTCTCCTTACAAAAACTTTTACCGGCTTATCGGTGGTTCGCCCCGCGTTGTTCACCACCACGCCAAGGTTAAAAAATGGAGTGGAAGCCGTAACTGGTAAGCCATTGATCGACTCCCGGAAAATATCTTCAGAACGAACAATGTAATCTACCTTATCGTGACCAAACACCGGAATGGCCGGGTCTCCCTGCAATACCGTTTGCTCTACTACAGCAAAGTCTATCTCATCGGGCGAAAATGTATTCAATTGCCGAATGATGGCTTCTTGTTGAATGTGCCCAATGGAACGGGTCATCCAGAGAGTATCAGACATAATTCTGTAGTACTGCTCTGTATATTCTCTAAGTACATTGGGAATACCCACATCGCTATGAGCCAAAAAGTTGATTGCCCCCTTGTCTTTTGCGGCCATCCAGTTTTCGCCAAAAGAGTTATAGTAAAATATTTCACCAGCCCTGCAGCCATTGACAAACATGACCGGATAGCGCCCCTGATTGTTATAACCGTAGGCCGGGTCAGTTACATACCCCACATCAATATCGGTATAAGTTGTAGAGGAGTGCCCAAAGAAAGTCACAAAGCCGGTGCCCTTATTAATCTCTTCTGAAATGTTGATGTTCTGAACCGCATTGTTATTGGTTTTAGAAATGTTGGTTACCGCTGCACCCAGGTAATCTTGTGAAACAATATTCTTAAAACCGTCAATGAACTCACGGAACCGAAAAAGCTCATCTGTAGTAAGCCCACCACTCAACTGAAGAAAATTCTTGGTCCAAGGAGAATCTTTCAAAGCAGCCTCTTTTTCTTTTACCTTGTCCAGGTAATTGGCCACCCCTTGTGGTGTAGTTACAGAGAGCCTACCCACAGGAAAAGCTGGATAGTGCGCTCTTCCATCCAAAGCCTCTACATACATGATGTCCGAACCGGGCGCGCCCATGGTAGGCACAAGTTCCCGGGAAGAAATAATCAGAGGGTCGGGCAAGCGTTGGGTTCGAATATCTACCCTTCTTGATTTACCAATTAGAAAGAGGTATTGAGGATTACCTTGCAGGTAGGCACTTCGCACAAATCGCCTAATGGCTAATGGGGTATATTCTCCATAGCCAAACTCATCATACAATTCCGTCACGTTGGCATTCAGCACCTGCCAACTGCCTCCCTCCACAGAACTTCTGTAGTCTACATAGGCCTGTACAGGATCATCATAAGCCCCTTCCACCGGCTGACTTAGGTAGGGGTGCGAAATCATCAGGTAATTGTAAGCCGAAAGGTCGTTGTAGTGGAAATTCACTTTCTCTACCCTGGGTTCTATGCTCTGCTGCATATTTTTTAAGTACAGCTTTTGCTCGGCTGTTGTGGCGGGCAACCCGGCCGTAAAACTACCACTTGCCTGACCTTGTATTACCACAGGATTTCGGTAGTCTGTCACATCGAAAAGGACCGCATTGGCAGGAGGATTGGCTACAGTAAGCACTCGCTCCTGATTAGCTGGTGGTATGAACAAGTACTTATCAGAACCAAAGGCATTAAGCTCTCTGGGATATCGGATTCTAAGATAACCAACCGACATTTGATCTACCGGGTATTCATCATACCCCACTACTTCAACTCTGAAAACAAGTTGCCCCTCTGCACTAATATCATCCCAGTTGATTTGAAGTGTTCGTGTGCCAAAATTGTTAAATGAGAGTGTGATGTCTTGTACCAATGGGCGCAGATTGTCTCTGTCAGGCCCCACATAAACATTGGCTCGGTGCAAAGCAATGTTATTGAACCCTATGAGCTGAAAGGTGAGCTCAAGTTTTGAAATACTTGGAATTTGACCAGAAATACCCTGAAATATAAAGTCTCTGAAGTTGGTTCCCTTGCTTACCGTAGCACTCGATTTAGTGATTACGTTACTCATAAACATTTGGCCACGATCGTAGAGCGAACGTTTTACTTCTCCGGCCGGGTTGCCAATGGGGTAGTATTGACCAAAGCCAAAAACATCAGTTCTAACCTGCAAGTCATCTTCTCTGTGATAAGTTACGGCTGGCAATCCGGTGGGCGAAACATTCCGTACAGTCATGCGCTTACCTGCGTTTTCTCCAACGGTTAAAAAGAAAGCCGTGGTATCAGAGAAAAGATTATAAAATGTATGAATTTGATCTTGCGCCCTATAGTACAACTCGGTATCCTGAGTACCATCATTTCTTCTTCCCCAAAACTCTACATAATCTCCGGGGTCAAAAGAAGCATCCTCCATTCCCACGGTACGTATGGCCACCTCCTGCCCTCTATGATACAACTGAATATTGTCTGGACTTATACCGGCAGGATCAAACCCGGCAGTCACAAGTTTCTCATAGGTAATGTGGTGAACATCGTCTTTACCCGTCTTTATTTTGTAATACTCCTGGTTATAATTAATCCACTCATTGCCCAATTGCTGACCAAAAGCCAAAGGGCCATAGAACAGAATTAAAAGAAGCAAACAACTATTTTTCACTCTTACCCTCCTTCTTTCTTATTCTTCGCTTATTTCTTGAGTAGCTCCCCGGCAGCTTTTCTAACGAATACAATATGGAAAACACATGAGAATATGGAGACTCTGCTACATTACCAATATCTGTTAACGCGTAATCTATGGTAAATTCCTCCAACACCACTCCTATACCCATATTGGGCTGAAAAGACCAAAAGGTAGACTCGCTGGGCTGGCCTCCCCTGCTAAAATCTTTGACACGCTGAAAATTGCCAATACCCATGCGCAAAAAGAACTTGTTCTCATAGTCGAACTCTGCCCCTACCTGCGGGTCAATAGAGGCCAACCTAGACTTGACCAACACGTTTCTGCGGCCATCAAAAGTAAAAACCATATCGGCAGAGGTTAACACATCTATCTTGTCGTTGATTCTAAACGAGCGGGATGCACCAACAATCGCCTTAGGGAGTGTAATTTCGGTTGAATTACCCGGGATATCATTATTGGTTTGGTTGAACACCGGCCGTAAGGCCTCTTTATTGATAGTCCAGGTATTGAATGTGGTAGAAATATCGCGCAGCATTAAACCAAAGTTCCAGTCGTCTACCCTGTATTTAGCCGATGCATCAAGACCAAAGCCCCAGGCTGTGGCAAAATCTCCGATTCTCCTTCGAACAATCTTGGCATTAATACCAAACGTGAGTCCTCCGCCTTCCACAAAGTTTTCTCCGGAAATAAAGCTTACCCCTCTGGCATAAGAAAAAACAAAAGCCAGGTCGGCTGCAGAAAAGAAATTAATTCGACTGTAATCAATTCTTCCCTGATCATCAAATAACAAGCGAGTATCAGGAATATCATCAATCCCAAGGCGTATTATAGCCATACCCATATGGCTGTCGGTATCAATGGCCATAGCTGCACCCAGGTAGTCGTAGTTGGCTACTCCTGCAAAATAGGCTGCATGCTGAAAAGAAAACTGATAGCGATATTCAATATCTGTTAGAGCAGCAGGGTTCCAGTACACCGCGGTTACATCGTCCGAAACAGAAGTCATGGCATTAGACATGGCCAAAGCCCTGGCCCCTACCCCAATAGACAAAAACTCATTGCTGTACTTTGGAGAACTCTGAGCAAGGACCTTAGGAGAGGACAAAAATATAGGGATGAGAAGCACCCCTTTCAGTAAGAAAACAGCTAACTGTTTCACGCGCATTTGTAACTACTACAATCCAAAATTAAATATACCTACTGGATTTGCGGCATTTTTAACATTCAACTGCAATAAAGATTTTTTATTACCCAAAAACCACCGACACCGGCTAAAAAAGCCATTTTTAGCTACCCCTTCACCACAAGGTAATATTTTTTATATAGTACTATGCAACACATAGTACCTTCTTTCGTATATTTGCATGAGGTCTAAAACTTGAATAGATGAATTTGGAAAATACACAAGTGCAAATGCGGAAGGGAATTCTCGAATTCTGTATTCTGCACATAATCTCGAGGGGAGAAGTCTACGCCTCTGACATGCTAGAGGAACTTACCTCAGCAAAAATAATGGTAGTTGAAGGCACCCTCTACCCCTTGCTCACTCGCCTGCGCAAAGCAGGTTTGGTAGAGTACAAGTGGGTTGAATCTAACTCGGGGCCACCCCGAAAGTACTACACCATCACTCCAAAAGGCCAGGATTTCTTGAATCAACTTGTCAATACCTGGCAAGAACTGGTCGGTTCAACCACACAAATCATCACAAAAACATCTAAGTAATGGTCATGAAGAAGAATATCAGTATAAATATTAGTGGTATCATATTCCACATAGAAGAAGATGGCTATAAAAAACTCAAAGACTATCTCGATTCTATCAACAAGTACTTTAGCAGCTACGATGGTAGCGAAGAGATTATTGCCGACATAGAGAGTCGGATTGCAGAAATCTTTCTGGAAAAACTCGATGAAGAAGGCAAACAGGTTATCTCTAATGATGACATTGACCAACTCATTAGCACCATGGGAAAAGTCTCTGATTTTGAGGCCATGGAAGAAGAAGCAGATTTTTCTGCCGGAAGCTCTGACAACAACTCGGAAGACCCAAAGAAAACCACCGGCTATACTTACGAAAACACCTATAAAGCCCGCAAGCTATATCGCGACTTAAACGATCAGATTGTAGGTGGAGTATCATCCGGAGTAGCCAAATACTTTAACATAGATCCCCTGTGGATTCGCATCGCCTTTGTGCTGAGTTTCTTTGCAGGCTTTGGCCTCATAGTTTACATCATTATGTGGATAGTGATTCCCGGCAGTACAGAACTTAAAGATGATGACTCCATCAAAAAGTTTTATCGAGACCCTGACGATCGGGTGTTAGGAGGTGTGGCAGCCGGTTTGGCCAACTATTTCAAAACCGACACCATCATATTCCGGATCATATTTATAGTCCTGTTCTTTGGTTTCGGCACCGGCCTGCTAGCTTACATAGTCCTGTGGATCATTGCTCCACAGGCTAAATCGCTTACAGACAAAATGCAAATGAAGGGAGAAAAAGTAACTCTCTCCAACATTGATAACAACATAAAGAAAAACAAGGAAGAAGATCTAAACCCGAAAGGAGAGGGCCTGTTCACCAAGGTAATCCTTTTCCCTTTCCGACTCATCGGCCGAATATTTCGCGCATTAGGAAGTGCATTGGCCCCACTTCTGCTCTTTATTGCCGCAGCCTTCCGCATCTTCATAGGTGCTATAATTTCTTTTACCGGTTTGGCCATAATGTTTTCCATACTCGTGGTAACAGGAGTATTACTAGGCCTGCACGAGGGCGACTGGTTCCTTTGGCCCGACTCAGACATTCCTTTTTATCTGTTCAACAATACTGTTTCAGAAGCCGGAATACTCTTCACTTTTGCAGCAGTGTTCATCCCATTCCTCTATGTATTCATTGCCGGCATTACCATTATTGCCAAACGCAAAGTAATGAGCAGCTCGGTAGGCTGGAGCATATTAGGTATCTGGATGATCTCCGTAATAGCCGCTTTTGCTACCGTATCTACCATTGTAAAAGACTTCAGAGAAGAAGGCTATGCCGACAGTACCGAAGTGCTGGAAGTCAAAGGCGACACCATAACCCTTAGCCTGAAAACCGTAGAACGAATGGAAAGAAGGCGTAACCGAGAATACCGAAATAATTCCTGGGAGGGAAAATTTACCGATTTAGACCTGCGCGCCAGCAGAGACAATACCTGGCGTTTGGAAAAAAGAGCAACCGCTCGCGGAAGAAATACTGAAGAGGCCGACAGAAATGCGGAACAGATCAATTACAATTACTCACTGACAGACGGTCGCATAGTTTTCGATGGCCAACTGAGTCTGCCCGAAAATGCCCAGTTCAGGTTTCAAGACATTGACCTTACCCTCTACATACCAACCAATCAGCCGTTCAAAGTAGACCAGGGCATGAGCAAACTCCTACACTATTTCAGCTTCCGTTATAACTGGTGGGAGATATACCGCAATACCTGGATATTCGATGAAGACGGCACATTGCAGTGTGTTACCTGCAATGAAGACAACACAGAGGTCAATTCAAGAGCAGGCTTCAACGACACCAAAAACTTCGACCTAAGCTCTTTTTCAGACATTAGCATTTCCAGCAGCATTGCCCTTTCACTGGAGTATAGCAATACACACGGGGTAAGGATAGAAGGCAACGAAGCGCACTTCGACCAGTTAGCCCTTCGTGTCAATGGCAGCCGTCTGGAGGTGAGCGAAGTCCGCTCCACCTCAAACTGGGGCACTACCCGACTCATCATTCAGACTCCGGAAATAAACAACCTCACATTGTCAGGAGAAGCTAATGTGAATCTGGGACTTCAAAATTTTGAAGATTTAGCCATTGTGCTCAGCCAACAAGCACGACTCAATCTTTCCGGTGAGCTAAATACCCTCTCCTTAATTCTTAAAGACGAGGCACGAGTAGACTCACAGGCAAAAATTCAGCGAGCTAATATTGCGGTGTCGGACAACGCACGCTTATATGCCTATGACGGCCGTATAGAAGAGTGCGACATAAGCACCAATGGTGAAGCACGAGCCAGACTAACCGTTACAGAATACCTTACCGTTGAAGCAGGAGGTTTTTCTTCTATTCGCTACAAGGGCTCCCCCCGACTAGACATTCAAGACAAAGCCAACTCGGCTATCGTAAGTCAATACTAACCAATCAATTTCTCAAAAGAACAGAAACAACAAAAGAAACAACAGAACATAACTCACTGATAAAGAGAACCTTTATTACCTTTACAGAGCATCACGTTAAACGAACGATTTTTTTTTCGCAAACGAGATGCAACGTAATTTATCATTCATACATCTACCTTGTGTAGTCAACCAAAACATGCTTCAAATCAAAAGGTCAAAAACTGAAGAGAGGCTTTTAGAAGCTTGCCGTAAAGGCGACAGAAAAGCTCAGCGCGAGTTGTACGAAAAGTACGCTGGCCTGATGTTCTCTGTGTGCAGACGGTACATCAGCGAAGAAGAAGCTGCTGAAGATGTTTTGGTATGCGGATTTATGAAAGTGTTCAGTAAAATCGACCAGTTCAAGAGTGAAGGAAGCTTTGAAGGCTGGATTCGAAGAATAATGGTCAACGAATCACTAACATATATCCGAAAAAACAAGAGCCTGTACATGCAGGTAGAGATTGAAAATGCCGAACGCGAGCCAGACTACAATCAACTCCAGGATCACCTGGAAGTGGAAGATCTAATGAAAATGATCGACCGATTGCCTACCGGCTACAAAACGGTTTTCAACCTCTACGCCATCGAAGGCTTTTCGCACAAGGAAATTGCCGAACAACTGGGCATAAGTGAAAACACTTCAAAGTCGCAGTTGAGTAGAGCAAGAGCCCATTTACAAAAGCTTTTGGTCGAAGCAGAGCATTATTTGAATGATAAATTATTGAGCCATGAAGGGTAACCCAATTGATGAACTATTCCTTAAAGGACTGGCATCGCACAAAATGCCACCTCCGGCAGACACCTGGGCCAAACTAGAAAACCAGCTTCCTCAAAAAAAGAAGAGAGGAGTATACTTTTGGATGAGCATTGCAGCCTCCACCATGCTTTTGGCCGCAATGGGTTGGCTGGCCCTAACCAACACCGGCAAAGAACCTTCCGGCCAGGAGCTAGCTCAACAAGCTACAGAACAAACGGGCCCGGCCAATAACATGCCACCAAAAACTCAGGCTACACAGCCACAAACCCTGGCCAAGAGAGATAAGCTGCCAGATGCAACGAATCCTCCGGTTAAAATACCCACATTGGTAAATGCTAAACAACTCGACCAAACAGCCCTGGCCGAGACTCAGGCAACCCTGCCTGTAAACCTTGCCGATGTAAACCTGGCAGAACTCTCTATAGAACCCATAAGCCCTACCACACTACAAACTCCGGTGCTTTTTGTTAGCAACCGTAGGGCAAGAAGCCTAAGCATAAACGAAGACGCTCTATTAGAGCAACTAATCATTAGCCCTGCCGAAATGGAAGCTATTGAAAACGAAAGCAAGAAAAAGCCCGGGTTTTTAAACAGTATTGTTAGCGTAGCCCGCAGCGTAAACAATGGCAAGAAGGCCATTTCGGAAATAAGAAAATCCAAAAACGAGTTTGTTTCCAATGAACTCAAGTACGGCCTCAAAACAGAAGGCGAAGACGAAGACATTGACGAACACCCTCCATTGAAACAATAGTCAACAACTCAAAATAAGTATCAGATGAAAACTACCTTACGAATGGCAGCACTAGTTGTGCTGATCACGGCCTTGGTGAGCCCGGCACTCCAGGCACAAACCGATCTTTCCGATCGACTGACAGTTACCTCCAATGTATGGAAAAAGGGACTTTCTCCCTCCACTAACCTTACCGATTTTGAACCAACAAACACCCTGAAAGTAGAGAGTCCGGGTCAGGTGAACACGCATTCCATAGCAAACAGCCCGAGAAGAAGCCCCTTCGATGTAGACAAGTATTATCCACGCAGGGGCACGGAAAACTTCTTTAATGTGTACCTGGGACTCAACAACTGGTTAGAAGATGGCGACCTACCCAACAGCGATAAGCTCTACAGCCTTCTACCCATTAACTCATGGTATGTAGGACTCAACTTCGACAACATTTCGCACCTACTCGGTCCGCTCTATCTCGACTGGGGAATTGGAGCCAGTTTTCTCGACTACGCCTTCGAGAACACCCGTGTGAGTGTAGACAAGGTAGATGATGCCGTAGTGTTTTCAGAAAGAAATGACATCACCGGCCGCAAAAGTAAAATCAATGTAGGCTACCTGAATGTGCACTTTGTACCAACCATTTCCTTTGGCCGATACCGAGATTTCAGAGTAGGCTTTGGGGTTTATGGAGGCTACCGCATTAGCAGCAACACAAAAATGAAGTACGATGACGCCTCTGGCGACAAGCAGAAAGACAAAATGTCTGACAGCTTCCATATCAATCCATTCAAGTATGGATTCAGAGGCCAGATAGGGTGGGACTTTATGGACTTGTTCTTCAACTACGATCTCACGGAGTTCTTCGATGAAGACAAAACCGCCCCGCGCTTAACTCCGGTAACCTTTGGTATAATCTTCTAAACAACTCAAAAGTTAAACAACATGAAAAAAGTAATACTACCCATACTGCTTGGACTGGCACTGGTCATGTCAGCTTCTCAGGCACATGCCCAGGTACGATGGGCAAAATATGGCGACTTTGAACGACTCGACACAGTAGTAAGTATTCCTCGGGCAGAAAAGAACAAGCTCTACATATCTGACGATGATTTCTACCTCCGCATTGGCTTTCTTGGGCTTGAACTGGAAGTGGAAGATCGCTGGGAGTGGGACTACAGAGACTGGAGAGGAAGCAATGCCTCTACCATAGAGTATTTCGAACAGCATGATCATGGCACACTGCGCGGACTGAATTTTGACATTGGTTTGAACAATTATCTTTCTGACGGAGATTTCCCCTCTTCTTCAGATCTTTATCAACTCAAACCCATCAGCTCCATATATACTGGGCTCACCTGGAATCACACCTCCTACATTTCCAGCCCCCTCTTTATTGAATGGGGTGGTGGATTTGGCTGGTACAACTTCAAATTTGAGAACGCTTCTACGCGACTCGACCCTAACGGTGGGCAGCTCAATTTCACCGAGGCCAACAATATTAACAGTGCACTTAAAAGCAAACTCAAGGTAACCTACCTCACTTTTCAGGCCATTCCCATGATAGATCTTGGCCATGGCAAAAGAATAGTTAGAAGGTTTATGGAAGATGACGTACGAGTAGCGTTTAGCGAACGCAGAGGCTTCCGTTTTGGAGTTGGCCCCTACGTGGGCTTGCGACTAAATAACAAAGCCAAATACATTTACCGCAACGATGACGGACGTCAGAAAGACAAAGAGAAAGGCGGGTTCTTTGTGAACGACTTCCGCTATGGTCTAAGAGCGCAAATCGGAATTAACGGCTTCGATATGTTTATGACCTACGACTTCAACGAGCTTTTTGAAGAAGGCAAAGGGCCACAATTAAACCCCGTCACTATAGGCATTACCTTCTAAAATCAGACAGCCAAACCAAAACTTTGGCTGACACTGCACAAAACGGTCTTAAGAGAGCCGGGCTTTTAGGCCACTGAGCTACTTTTGAGACCGTTTTTTATTCAGCTCCTACCTCTCCATCCACTGGCGTTCTTCGCCCTTTAGCTTAAGTAACTTAGCAAAATAACGTCCTGTTGGGCGGTTGGCAGTCATAAGAACAAGAAACACGGTAAATACCATTGCGTAAACCATATCTCCTTTTTCATAAAGACCATAAGCACCTATGGCTGCACCAAAAGCCCATAGCACATTCCGATATAATATCGGCTTACGCAACATCTTCAGTTTTACATCCAACTCCTTAAACGGCTCCGTAGCCTTGCGCATATCTCTGTTCCATGTAGCTGTTGTACGCATAACAATGTACCCTACACCAATCCCCATTACCCCATGAAACATGAGATCGGGGTTATCGAAAAACACCGAACGCAAATCCCCTGCCTTGTTCTTTTCGAGAAAAACCCACCCAAAGGCCAGCAAGGGCAACATCAAAAGCAGGTAAATCAGTGATTCCAGCCGTTTAAAGTAGGCTTGCTTATCAAATTCAGGGTCGCTTAAATTCATAAAATCAAGAAATTAGCTCTCAACAATTATTTGCTAACGAACGTTAGTATGTATATCTTTGAGTGAATGGAAATACTGGTTAAGAAATCACGCAAGCAACAAATAGAAGAGAAAGCAACCAAGCTTTTTAGGGAGAAAGGTTATGCTGCCACTTCTATGCGCGACCTGGCTCAAGTGCTGGGCATTGAGGCCGCCAGCCTTTATTCACACATCAAATCTAAGGAAGAAATTCTTCAAAAGATATGTTTTCGCATGGCCGACCAGTTTTTTGCGGCCTGGAAGGAAGTGGAAAAAGAGCAAGGCAGCTTTTCGGCAAAAATGGAAAAAGCGGCCATTGCCCATGTAAAAGTAATTACGAAAGACACCGATGCCTCGGCTGTATTCTTCCATGAATGGAGGCATTTGAGCGAGCCGCACCTCTCTGAGTTTCTGATGATGAGAGAAGACTACGAGGGCCGCTTTAAAACCATTATAAGAAATGGTATAGAAAATGGGGAGTTTGAGAAGGTAGATGAAAAGTTTATGATGCTTACCATACTTTCATCGCTCAACTGGACGTACAACTGGTACAAACCTACCGGTAGTTTGCGCCCGGAAGAAATTGGCAAACAACTCGCAAACCTGATATTGAACGGATTAAAGAAATAAAACTATGTACGGAGGTGGAAACGTTTTTGAGGCCATGAAGGCTACTGCCCTGGCTGATGAAGATCCAAAAGAATTGGCAGAGTTTGAAGCACGAATAGACAGAGGTGAGAAAATTGAACCGACTGACTGGATGCCTCAGCTCTACAGAAAACAGCTTATTCGAATGATTGAACAACACGCTCATTCGGAAATTATTGGTGCTTTGCCGGAAGGCACCTGGATAACCAGAGCTCCCGGCTTTAAAAGGAAGCTGGCCCTTATGGCCAAGGTTCAGGACGAGGTGGGCCATGCCCAATTGCTTTATGCCGCGGCAGAAACCCTTGGCAAGCCTAGAGAGCAAATGATAGACGACCTTATTTCAGGTAAGTCTAAATACTCTAACATATTCAATTACCCGGCTTTTACATGGGCCGACTCTTGCTTCATCAGCTGGCTGGTTGATGCAGGAGCTATTGTGAACCAACTGGCAAACTCCAAAGGAAGTTATGGTCCTTACTGCCGCGCATTGGAGCGTATCTGCGCAGAAGAATCATTCCACCTAAAATACGGTCACCACTGTGTGATACACTTGGCTACCGGCACCAAAAAGCAGCGAGAAATGATGCAAGCCGCGGTAAACAGATGGTGGGCTCCCATGATGCACTTCTTTGGCCCTTCCGATAAGATTTCCGTTCACTCCGAAATCTTAATGAAGTGGAAAGTGAAAATGGCCTCGAACGATGAATGCCGACAGCAGTTTTTAGACATGTATGTGCCCAAAATTTGGGAACTGGGATTAACTATTCCGGATGATAAACTGCGTAAAAATACCGAAACCGGCCTATGGGAATACACCGAACCTGATTGGGACGAGTTTAAACGTGTGATCAATGGCGATGGCCCTTGCAACAAAGAGCGGCTGGCGGTAAGAAGAATAGCGGAAGAGCGCGGTAAATGGGTGCGAGAAGCTTTGCTGGCCCCCAAGGCAAAATATGTAACACCACTAGCTTAAACCATGCTTCAATCATTAGACCCCAGAGTAAACCGTTTAGGCTTACCCAATGAATTCGACACACCAATGCCCAGTAAAGAGGCATTGGACCAGTTTGAAACTTATGAGGCCTTTGTGCAGGTAAAAGAAGGCAAACCTTTCGAACATGTGGGTATTGTACATGCCCCCAATGAAGAAATGGCTTTTCTCTTTGCCAAAGAGCAGTATAGTCGTAGAGGCATGTTCTGCAACTCGTTGTGTGTTGTAAAAACGGAAAACATAAAAGTGAGCCCCTATTCAGAAAACGATATCGATATCTACGATTCATTTTCAGGAAAATATTCGGGTAGCACCAGCGAATCTTTCGAGGTGTTTCACCTCACAAAGCGAGGTAAGCAACACAAATATGAAGGAAATGTGCTTGCCAAAGATTATGACGATGCTATACTGGCTGCCAAAGAGAGTTTTCCGCGAGACAAGGCCATTATGAATGTGTGGATAGTAAAATCGGAAGACATCTATGTTTCTGACGAGGAAGACAGGGATATATGGGACACCCTGAAGGAGAAAAAATACAGGGACGCCATTGACTACAAAGCATCGGATAAAATTAAAGCATTTAAAGAAGAACAAGCCTAATGAATACGGAAGCACTTAAAGAGTTGATCTATAAAATGGCCGATGACCTGTTAATTCTAGGGCACCGAAACTCGGAATGGACAGGCATGGGACCTCTTTTGGAAGAAGACATTGCTTTTTCTTCTATGGCCCAAGACAAGGTTGGCCAGAGCTGGCAACTCTATAAAATACTGCATACGCTGGGAGAAAACGATCCGGATACGGTTGCTTTTATGCGCAATGCCGATCAGTTTCATAATGCGCAGCTCTGCGAACTACCAAACGGAGAGTACGACTTCAGCCTCATCAGGCATTTTCTTTTCGATACTGCCGAGCTGCTCAAATATCAGATGCTGGCCAATTCATCTTATACTGATCTGGCCAACCTGGCTAAAAAGGTAAAAGGTGAGGCAAAGTATCATTCTATGCATGCCAAAATATGGATTAAGCAATTGGGTTCGGCCACACCAGAAAGTATTGAGCGTCTGCAGCAGTCGTTGGATGTAGCCCTACCCTATGCACTGGGAATGTTTGAAAAATCGCCATATGAAAACGAGATCATCGATGAGGGATTGTTTGGGGGAGAAGAGGTATTGATGGAAGCCTGGAAAGCGGAGGTAGAAAAAATCATTTCTGATACCAAACTGATACTACCTGACTGGTCTACTATAACGCCTGTTTATGGTGGACGAAAAGGGGTGCACACAAAACACCTGCAGCCGCTGCTCGATGAAATGTCGGAAGTATTTAAAGTTGATCCGACAGCCGACTGGTAAAACCGACCATTGATTGGAGCGGGAAAGTGTAGAGGAACGAATGAAACGCATGGGCATGGAGAAAGAAATTTCAGCAGAACAAATAAAACAATGGCTCGATTCAGTGAAAGATCCGGAAATCCCGGTGCTTTCGCTGAATGACCTTGGAGTAATTACGGGCATTGACATAGGCAATGATGGCAAAGTAACGGTGAACATGACCCCAACTTTTGCCGGCTGCCCTGCCATGGATGTTATGCAACAAGATGTTGAACAGGTACTGCAAGAAAATGGCATTGCCAACTATGAGGTTCGTGTTTCTTTCGACACACAATGGAACTCCAATATGATCAGTGAAAAGGGCAGAAAAGCACTGGCCGAGTTTGGTTTAGCTCCTCCCCCTAAGCACAACCTGATTGTAGATATAGATATTATTGAACACGCTAAGTGTCCGAACTGTGGAAGTGATAATACCGAAATGAAAACACCTTTTGGCCCAACGCTTTGCCGCTCTATACACTACTGCCACAATTGCCTCAATGCCTTTGAACAGTTTAAGCCGTTGTAAGGCTATACTTTTTCCCATAAACTATCTACAAAAAGGCCTTCAGCATGATTGAAGTGCCTCACCACCTTGAAGCCCGTGGCTTTGGCCGTAGCACTAATCATTTCGCACGAATATTTCTGAGAAATTTCGGTGTGAATTGGCTCCCAGGCCTTAAAGCGGAAAACCATATCTACATCGGCTAGCCTTACTTCCTGCTCCTCTGTACTCACCAAAAAGCTTTTGGTCTCTCCTGTTATAGGATCGTACGTTGGGTAATGCACAAATTTAGAGAGGTCGAAGTCGGCTCCAAGCTCATCATTAATGCGCTGCAACAGATTAAGGTTAAAGTCTCGGGTTACTCCCTGGCTGTCGTCATAGGCAGAGAGTATTTTTCTGGGGTCCTTCATGAGGTCAAACCCTATAAAGAGTAAATCACCGGAAGACATGTTCTCTGACAACTTGCTAAGAAATACTTCTCCGGCCGACCGACTGAAATTGCCTATGGTGGACCCTAAAAACATAACCACCTCTTTTTGCAGATGATTCTCCTTGAGCGCAGCCAGAGCTTCGAAATAATCGCCCTCTATAGGCTGTACATTCACTTTGGGCAGTTCGCGGTTGACGGATTCCTTCAATTGCACCAGCACATTGGCTGAGATGTCGATGGGGCTATAAATAAAACTTACTTGTTGCTTAGAAAAGTACTCGAGCAGTATTTTAGTTTTAGAACCATCGCCTGCCCCTAATTCAACCAATCTAAAGCTCTCATCTTCACCCAAAAATTCTTTTAGAATTTCGTCTTTGAATGTATCGATGATCTGCTCTTCCGACCGAGTTAAGTAGTACTCATCCAGTTTCATTATTTCCTGAAAAAGCCTATCTCCCTCCGCATTGTAAAAATACTTGGAGGGCAACCTTTTGGGTGTCTGTCGGAGGCCTGTTACAATATCTTTGGCAAAGCCTTGTAGTGCTTCGGTGGTTTGTGTCATTTTATATGTGTTGTGCTAGTCTAAAGCCTGTGAAGTGCCAACGTAAATTGGGGTGAAAGAAGTTTCGGTATGATGGCCTAATGTGGTTCTTCATAGTGGCAAAAGAACCTCCTCTCAACACCATTTGATTGACCATAAACTTGCCATTATACTCTCCCAGGGCTCCTTCTACCTTTTTGTAGTATGGATAAGGCAAATATGACGAATTGGTCCATTCCCAGACATCTCCATAAAATTGAGGATTATTCCCTTTTCGAGGCATAGTTCTAAAGTTGCGGCAATCCATAAGGTTGGCCTCTTCCGGAATTTGGGGGGAATACATTCTGCAAGCCACTTCCCACTCCTGCTCAGTTGGCAATCGCATGCCTTTCCACTTGGCAAATGCATCAGCTTCATAGAAACTTATGTGAGTAACGGGTTCTTCAGGGTTTACCCGCTCTTTGCCAGAAAGAGTAAAGTGATACCACTCCTTGCCTTCCTTCATCCAGTAAAAGGGCGCACGTATATTTTCCTTTTTCACCCATTCGTGCCCCTCCATGAGCCAAAGATTGAAGTCCTGATAAGCCCCCGCATTTATGAATTCCATAAACTCTCCGTTGGTTATGAGCCTGTCTTGTATTTTATAGGCATGAAGAAAGACCTGGTGCTCGCCCTCTTCGTTGTCGAAATGGAACTGCTGGCCTGCGTAACCCATTTTATAGATCCCTTCCTCTACGGTGAGCCATTTGCTACTCAAATTAGGCTGATAGCGGGGCTTTACTTTTTCCTTGTATACAGGAAATAGCGGATTTATGCCCAATATGTGCTTAATGTCATACACCAGAAGTTCCTGATGCTGTTGTTCGTGGTTAAGCCCTATTTCAAAAATATGTGTTTGTTCTGGCGTAAGTGGTTCCTGAAGAAGCTTTTCCATGTGCTCGTCCACATAGGCTCTGTAGGCTTTAATTTCGTTGACAGCAGGTCTCGATAGTGCTCCTCGCTCAGACCTAATCCAACGCTCTCCCTCGTTTTCATAATAGCTATTGAAAAGGAATGGGTAGTCTTTATTGAATAGTTTATAGCCAGGCAGGAACTTATTGAGTAGAAACACCTCGAAAAACCAGGTAGTATGGGCCAGATGCCACTTAGGCGGACTTACATCGACTACAGGCTGAACCACAAAATCTTCCGGCTGCAATGGTTCGCAAATTTCTAAGCTTAAGTCGCGAACCTCCTTAAATTGTTTCGCCAGAGTTTGAGGCGTAGGAGGAGTTAATACCGTATCCATATTCAGAGTTACTGAATATTGAACAGAAAGGCAACGACTAAGGTTTTCCACTTGGCCGGCCGGAGGACAAAAAAAACCGATTGAAGCAAAGAAATGTACTACTCCAATCGGTTTTTTCTAACAGAAGCTCATGGGCAAGTTATAGCATACTTCTACCCAATTTCAATGACTACACCGTCTGTAAGCGGATGACTCACACATGGCAGCACGTAGCCTTCGTCCAACTCGGCCTGAGAAAGCCCTTCGTCCTCATCCATCTTCACTTTACCAGACAGACACTTTCCTCTACAGGCAGTACAAAGTCCACTTTGACAAGAAAATGGCAGGTCTATATCTTCATCTAGCCCTTTTTCCAGAATTGTTTCGTTGGGCTGAACAGTGTACTTATACTCCTCTCCATCGTAAATAATGGTTACCTCTCTGGCTATTACTTCATCGGAAGAGCTTTCTGTGGCTTCACTTTTACTATCGGATGTAAAACTTTCTTTCCTTATCAAATCTTGCGGAACCCCAAGGTTGCTCAGTGCCGATACGGCTATATCCATCATGGGTGTTGGCCCGCAAATAAAGTACTCTGCACTCTCAACGTTGAGTTCATTTTTTACCTGCTCTATGATAGACTCACTCAGGTAACCTTCATGTTGTCCATAACCTGAACCATTATTTTCAAGTACATGTACAACCTCAAACTGATCTTCTTTGGCCAGCTCTTCAATTTCTTTCTTAAAGATTATGTTCTCTTCGTCCCTATTGGCATAAAGTAGTGTAACCCTTGAAGCTGGCTCCTGGCTGAGAGTAGACTTAGCCAAAGACATGAGCGGAGTAATTCCACTACCACCGCCTATGAGTACGATATTACGCTGGTTGGTGGAAGAAAAATCTGTGGTGAAATTACCTAGTGGCTTCATCACTTTAAGGGTATCTCCCGCTTTGACTTTCTCATTGAGATAATTCGATACCTTACCCCCTTCTACCCTTTTTACCGCAACTGCGGGATATTCATCTACAAATGGAGACGAACAAACCGAATATGCCCTTCGCTCTTCCTTACCATCTACCTCTACAATAATGGTAAAGAACTGTCCTGCTTTATATTCAATAGGTCCGCCAGCCGGATGCTCAAAGTGAATAGAGACAGCCTCTTTGGTTTCTCTAACCACTTCTTTTACCGTTAACTGTATGATACCGGTGTCTTGCTTTTCTACTTTCTCTTTTGTCTTCTTAAATAAGCCAAATGCCATATCGTTAATTTATTTCCGCTTATAGGATGCTTAGTTTACTAAAAAACCCAAAGTAAGCGTAAGGGTTTAATTTTCTGGGCAAAAGTACTGACTAATAAACTAGAAATGAAGCAAATCGATGACATTGCCCTTCAATTTTGAGGCCTCAGTGATGGGATTTCGTATCTTTGCGCTTTCCCAAAAAAACCATAGTCTTTCATGGAATTAAGTAGCCTAACGGCCATAGCACCAGTTGACGGTAGATACCGAAGAGTGACCAGCGAGTTTGCCAACTATTATTCGGAGTATGCGCTCATTAAATACAGAGTGGAGGTTGAAGTTGAGTACTTTATTGCGCTCTGCGAAATACCTCTTCCTCAGCTAAGTTCAGTAGATGAGTCTGTTTTTGAAAACCTCAGAGATATTTACCGATCGTTTAGTTTGGAGGATGCGGGTAGAATAAAAGAAATTGAGAAAACGACCAACCATGACGTAAAAGCGGTTGAGTACTTTCTGAAAGAAGAGTTCGACAAATTAGGGCTGAACGATGTGAAAGAGTTCATTCACTTTGGACTTACCTCTCAAGACATTAACAACACCTCCATTCCACTTTCTTTGAAAAGAGGGCTACATGAAGTACTTGAACCAGCCATTGTGGAGGTAAACGAGCTTATTAAACAAATGGCCGACCAATGGAAGCATGTATCCATGTTGGCCAAAACTCATGGGCAGCCGGCATCACCCACACGCTTGGGCAAAGAAATGGCGGTATTCTCCACTCGAGTAGATGAGCAGCTGGTGTATTTGGGAGATATTCCTTTTGCAGCTAAGTTTGGCGGGGCTACAGGCAACTTCAATGCACACCATGTGGCTTATCCGCAAACTGACTGGATTGCATTTGGCGACCATTTTGTGAAGGAATACCTGGGGTTGCAAAGAAGCCATCCCACCACTCAAATTGAACATTACGACCACCTGGCTGCACTCTTTGATGCCCTGAAGCGAATCAACACAATCCTGATAGACTTTTCGAGGGATGTGTGGCAATACGTTTCAATGAACTACTTTAAGCAGAAAATAAAAGCAGGGGAGGTGGGGTCTTCGGCCATGCCTCATAAGGTAAACCCGATTGACTTTGAGAATGCGGAAGGTAATTTTGGTATTGCCAATGCCTTGTTCGAGCATCTTTCGGCCAAGCTACCTATATCAAGACTGCAAAGAGACCTGACGGACTCAACGGTATTAAGGAATATTGGTGTGCCTTTAGGACATATGCTCATAGGGCTTAAATCGCTGGTAAAAGGAATTAATAAACTAGAACTGAATCAGGCTGCTATTGATGCCGATTTGGAAGAAAATTGGGCCGTTGTAGCTGAGGCCATTCAGACCATTCTTAGAAGAGAGGGCTACCCCAAACCTTACGAGGCACTGAAAGGCCTTACACGAACTAACTCTAAGATTACTGAAGTAACAATCAAAGAGTTTATAGGAACGCTGGAGGTTAATGAGGCAGTTAAGCAAGAGCTCCTGTCTATAAGCCCATTTAACTACACGGGCCTTTAAAATAAGAAACCCCGGAGCAATTGCTCCGGGGTTCAAAAACCTAGTACACGATTTTTTTAGTCTCTTGATATTTCAATCACAGAATCCGTTTTAGGATCATATTCCAAAAGTGGGTTATAGAGTATCTCCCTGTTTCTGAAATCATATAGGGTAAGTGATCTCAATTCATAATAGGCTACCCAATATTGCTGAAGGGCACTAATGTAATTTCTTACGGCAGCGTCTTTAGTTTCACGAGCATTGTTGAGTTCCAGAATGCCTACTTTACCGGCCAAGTAACGACCATTGGTAATTTCAAATCCTTTAAGAGCTATTTCTTGCCTTTTTTCTGCAATATCGATTTGACTTCTAATTTGGTCAAAGTTTCTTACCGCGTTGGCAATCTCCTGCTCAAAGTTAATCTCATTTTGCTCTACGGTAAACTCAGTATTTGCCTGTCTGGCTCGAGCCTGATTCATTCTAGCCTTATTTCTACCTCCATCTAAAATAGGCAGCGAGAACGTTAAAGAAACCCTTGAACCGGTAGCCACATTGGCACCATCATAAACACCACTCAATGAATTTACCTGGGCACTGTTATAACCAAACTGCGCTATTAAATCGGCTGAAAAGCGTCTGGCTCTGGCATCGGCCACCTGCCGCTCGGCCTCCAGTCTTTGCAATTGAAACTCAATCCATTCAGCCCTATTGTCTTTGGCATATTGCAGTGCTTCTTCATAATCGATACTAAACTCCGGAACATCTGAGGGAGGAACCAGCTCTAGTCTTACATCATCTCTTAATCCTATAAAGTTTCTTAACTCCAAGGAAAAAGATTGAACATCCAGCCTTGCCTGCTGAGCTTCAGCCTGAGCAGTCAACAGGTTCAATTCTGTTTGAAGCAGTTGGTCTTCCGTAGATGTACCAATGTTATATCTTCCTTGTTCAATTCTATAAATTGTGTCGTTCGATTGCTCATTCTGAATGGCAATTTCCAGGTTTTTCTGCTCAACCAACAATCTAAAAAAGAATTGTGCAGCAATTCTCGAAGTCTCTTCCATGTCCTGCACATAGCTTTTCTTGGATTGTTCGTACTCTAAAGGCTGAGTCAACCTGTCCCACT
>NZ_DDDQ01000126.1:0-11325 GCF_002336325.1 Roseivirga sp. UBA1976
ACTATTCTGACTTAGACATTTTTTAGCCAGTCATGGCTCCCCTGCTGTCGCCAGTCATGGTGTCCCCACCATGACACAGCAAAAGCACCAGACTCAATTCTTGTTATGGGTTATAAGTCGGTAATTATTTAAAGCAAAGGTTAAACACTTATGTAGTGATACGGATTCAAACACGTGGTGAGGACACCACCTGTGGCAGATAAGGGCATATGGTCAACTTATCTGATGGGTAAAAATCTCAACATCTGCTATCGCCAGTCATGGTATCCCCACCATGACACAGCAAAAACACCAGATTAGATTCCTATTATGGGCTAAGAGCCATACAAAAACGATCCTAAAACCCGGCAATCGGTGAGGACACCGATTGTGGCGACCAGGCACTATTCTGACTTAGACATTTTTTCGCCAGTTATGGCTCCCCTTCCTGTCGCCAGTCATGGTGTCCTCACCATGACACCACAAAAGCACCAGATTAGATTCTTGCTATGGGCTAGAAGTCGGTAATTATTTGAAGCAAAGGTTAAACACTTATGTAGTGATACGGATTCAAACACGTGGTGAGGACACCATCTGTGGCAATGACGACCCCTGGCTCCTCCTAACATAGGAGGACAATCAGTGCCAACAACAGTTTAAATTATATTGATAATCATTAGCAGAATGTACCAGCCTTCTGTCGTGGAGGATGTGCCCTAAGCACTCGGGGTGGAGGAATAACAAAAGAAGTCATCGTATATGTATAGGTAGTTTAAACGTATCTCTTCTCCCCATTCTATTTGATAAAAGCAGGTTCAAGGTATCATTGGTAACAAAGTTTGAATCTAGATACTCATATGGTTCAAATACTTCTAAAAACTCCTCTCGCTGACCATCATTATGCATAACAAAAATAGTTGGTTGACTTACTGCATTCGATGGACTATGGTAAATGTTTAGGGACTCATTAGAAGCAATAATAATTGTCCGAAGGAGAGTAGTTTCATTTGGAAATAACTCAAAGCAACAAGACACGTAAACAAAAAAGCCAAAAGCCGAAACAATAAACAGAGTTACTAATCTTAAAAGCCACTTTCTCATCCATTAAGAAACTTAATACAAACCGGGGTAGGTACTTCTTCGATATAACCCGTATCAATAAGCTCACCGGTTTCCTGATTGATTTCATAAGTGACAATGGTATTCGAATCCTGATTGGCCACAAGCATAAACTTACCTGACGGATCAATCTCAAAGTCCCTTGGTGTTTTTCCTTGCGATGGATAAGCACCCATTTTTATCAGCTCACCATTACCACCTATTTTGAAGGCAAGAATTTCATTAATCTCACCTCTATTGGAAGCGTAAAGAAACTGTCCATTGGGATGAATCTTAATGGCTGCTCCTGAAGGCTCTCTCTCATCATCAGATTCTTGCAGAGCAATCATCTGCACCTTTTGCTCTAAACGGAGGCTATCAGAGAAAGTGGCTACTTCAATCGTTCCAATGAGTTCATTCAACACGTAGACAATATCTTTTTCAGGATGAAAAACAATGTGTCTGGGCCCTGCCATTCTTGGTGGGTTAATAAAGTCTCTCAAATAATTGAGGGTTCTGCTGAGTGTATCCAACTCATAGGCGTAAATTTTATCGGCACCAAGATCTACGGCAGCCACCAAACCGCTCTTCGGATGCTGAATAATTTGGTGAGCATGCGGAGCCTCTTGTCTGGGGTGTTCAGAACCACCCTCATGTTTTTTGTACGAAGTATATGTCCCAAGCATTCCACCTTCTTCAATGGGCAACAAAACCACACTACCTCCAACATAGTTGGCTACCATAACAAACTTCCCCGTATTGTCTATGCTCAAATGACAAGGATATTGCCCCATACTCGAAGTCTCATTAACATAAGACAGCGTATAGCTTTCATGGTCGTAAGAAAAAGCAGTGACAGCAGCAAAGCTATCTTCTCCCCCGTCAAATTCATTTACCGCATATACATAGTTTCCACTAGGATGTACGGCCAAATAAGACGGGCTAATCACCCGTTCACTCGTACTTTTATAGGCAATAGCACCCGTCTTTTTATTCATGCTATACACATACACTCCTTCACCCTGACCATCTACATGGCCCTCTTTCTTGGTATAGGTACCTACAAAAAATATGGCTTCGTCAGTTTCTGGTTTTGCCACTTGCTGTTCGGTTTTCTTTGATCCACAAGCTGTAATAAGAGCCAGTAGAGCAAGGAGGATTATCTTCTTCATTTATAGTTTTTTCAGCACCTCAATTGTTTTGGTGAGGTGATCATCGGTAAAATCGTAATGTGTCACAAAGCGAATAAGCTGGGGGCCAAAGCCAAAAGCCAGAATTCCATTTTCTGCCAGCTTATTTAAAAAAGCACTGTTGGTATACTTATCCGTTAGTTTAAAAATTAAAATATTGGTTTCACAAGGCAGTACTTCCTCCACATAATTCAGCCCTTGCAGCACCTTGGCCATTTCTTTGGCTTTGTTATGGTCTTCCACCAATCGCTCTATATGATGCTCCAGTGCATACAAACCAGCTGCGGCAATATATCCGGCCTGCCGCCAGGCTCCACCCATTACTTTTCGAATTCTTCTGGCCCGCTTAATATCGTCATGCCCACCAATGAGCAATGACCCAACCGGAGCCCCAAGCCCCTTGCTCAGGCAAATGGAAATGGTATCGAACACCTCTCCATATTCCTTTGCATTTTGTCCTTTGGCCACCAGTGCATTGAAGAGGCGTGCCCCATCCAGGTGTAAAGCAAGTCCATGCTCATGGCATGTCTCTCGAATAGCCCAAATCTCGTCCATATCGTAGCAGCTTCCACCTCCCTTATTCATCGTATTTTCCAACGAAACCAATCTGGAAACCGGAGAGTGGATATCATCTGGCTGAATAGCAGCCTCTACATCTTTAGCCGTAATTAAGCCACGATCGCCCTCCAGCAACCGAACGGAAGCCCCGGCATTGGCCATAATACCACCTGACTCATACAAATAGATGTGTGAATATTTATGACAGATCACCTCGTCCTGAATTTGGCAGTGCAATCGGATACCTATTTGATTGGTCATGGTACCGGAAGCACAATACAGGGCAGCATCTCTACCAAACATTCGGGCAGCTTTCTCCTCCAAGGCCGCCACAGTCGGGTCTTCTCCAAACATATCATCGCCCACCTTAGCCGACATCATCGCTTCATGCATGGCCGGTGTGGGCCGGGTTAGCGTATCACTCCTTAAATCAATATCCATAGAAAAATTTTGCTTTTGTACTGGTCTCCGGCACAGCCAACTCAATAGCTTTAGCCGCCTCCAGAGGACGGTCTGTAGCCAGAATATCTGCACCACGTTGAATATAGCCTAAATATGTAGAATCTCCTTGTGCTATGGCCTTCCTATCCAGGTTTCCTAATACTCCCAATATGCAGGTAATCCCTTTGCGATGTAAGAAATCGAACCATTCCGGTGATGGTTCTGACACCCCCACAAAAGCAACCATTTGTTCATCAGGAATACCAGCAGCCCTATGAGCCTCATAGGCCTCCTGAGAGCCCAGACTTACGGAGAGTTTGAGCGAAGGATCCAGCGAATATACCAAGGCTGCATCGCGAGCCCCATAGGTTATAATAATTGAGTAGTCCTGTGCTTCCATCTCTTGCACAGCCTCTACTACTCGCTCAAAAGGTACACCTCGTTTTACATCCAGGGTTAAAACAGCCTTACCTCTTGCCCATTGCAATACGTCATTCAAGGTTGGCACCTTATAGGCCGTAATTTGCCCCTCATTGTCTACCAAATTCAACGATTGTACATACTCGTAGTCTACTTCCAACACTCTGCCACTCCCGTTGGTGGTTCGGTCTAGCGTATTGTCATGCATCATTATGAGCACTGAATCTTTGGTCATGGCGATATCGCATTCTATAACCGTAGGAATTTGAGAGGCTATGTATTCGAACGTCTCTATGGCATTTTCCGGGTAGCCGGGATATGGCCCACCCCTGTGAGCGCTCACCAACGGAATCCGATCTTCCGACCATTGGATAAGCTCAGTCAATTGGCCTTTGGGAATGACTATCCCTTTGGTTTCTGAAGCCGTTGAACTATCCTGTTTGGGCGAAGAACAAGCGTATAGAAAGCAGAAGAGAATAAGAATCTGGGGGAAGGATTTTCGCAGAAACATCTTTTTTACTCGAAAGTACATGGAGAAGAAACAAAGCACAAGAGAAAAAGTGAAGTCATTTCCGAGGCAGCAAACCTTATGTCTACTGCCTCGGTAATCCTCTCCGTTTCAACCTAAACATATGAAGAGATTATGGTGCAAGCACCTTAAATGACCGGACCGTCTGTCACTCAATGGGTGTGTAATCTCCTAACTTGCTCCGCAATTGAAGCAGTTCGTTCTTTATGGCATTGTGCATGCCTTTGGGCACTTCTTTTAAGAACCCGTTGAAGTGATTATCCAGTTTAATAATCATTTCATTCTTACTTCTCCTTCCTCTTTCGGTAAGCTGTACATGAAAAGATCTCCCATCTTCCTCATTATCGACCCGGGTTACCCAGCCGTTTTTTTCCATACGCACCAACATGCGCGATATGGACGGAAGATCCTGGAGCGTAACCCGGCTAATCTCGGTAGGGGTCACGCTTCCATGGTTCCATAAAATAATCAACACCTGCCACTGCTCGGGCGTTACCGAATACGCCTTCAACGCTCTGATCAGCTCCCTATGAAAGAGCAAATACGCGCGATATAGATTGTAGCCGAGATTGTTATTGAGGTGAAAGAGAGCCTTACCGAAATCCATAGTGGTTGTAAGTCTGACCAAACTTATACAAAAATACTTGTTCAGACAAGTATTTTTGTACATAAATTCTTTTTTAGCCGGAACAAAAGGGCTATGTAGGCCTAACGAATGGCACTATGGCCATGCATTTACCAATTTTACTAAGCGATATCATGCCGGTCGGCTGACCAACATTTGAAACTTCGGTGCAGGGTAAAAAGAAGTGTAAAATGTCTATTAAGAGGCAGAGGAAGAGTTTTCTTCCAAGTCTCTCAGCTCCAGGTTGATAGCCCTGGTGCTAATTTGGGTTTCGATAAAAGAAAGGAGAAGCGAACCAAGTAGCAGAAAAAGGCTGGCTCCAAATACGTAATCTGCAACTACTTGTCTGCCTAAGTACATCAGCACCATAGAGAGCACGCAACAAAAGAAACTTGCAATACCGAGGGCTTGCATATTGCGAATAAGCAACAAGCGAAGCCTCAGGTTTTTAATCTGACCGAAAATGGTCTTGCGCATTTCAGGAGCTTCTTTATACCGCACCCTCAAACCCCTCACTAAGGTGGCCAGAGCCACAAAGCGATTGGTAAAAGCTAATAAAAGCAGGGTAATGGCAGGAAACAGCAATGCTGGCGTAGAAATATCAAGACTCATTTTTCTTGTTTTTGTGAGGGTAGTTTTTTGTCTAGTGTGAGCTTCCACAAACCTCTTAACCACACCAGACCAAACAGGTACAGCCCAAATTTACTCAAATATTCGCTGAGTACAGGGTTTGGCAGATTTTGAGGTTCTATTATATATAGCAAAACGAGGGTTAACCCCACCACTACTGAAGCTATCCCAAACATCCATTTTTCGGTCTTTACGCCAATTTTTAGATCCATGTGTTTTCTAGTTTTCAAAAAAACTTACTCATCCCCTCAATCCGGAGCCGGCAACCACCTCGTAAGTAAGCACAAAGAAAACAACAATTCTTAACGCATTGGCAGCTCACACGCTTCCAATTTTCAAATCAAACATTATGAAAAAGAAAACAATCCTTTTGCTGAGCTGTGCAATACTGTTTGCCACAGCACTGATCTACGCAGCAGATCACATTGATGCTCCGGGTGTAACTGAAACTACCTCAGACATTACCGATTTCTACGCCTTTCAAAGCCCAGAAAACAATTCAAACATTGTCTTTGTAGCCAACCTTCAGGGCTTGTTATCTCCCTCAGCCAGTGCCGGTGCCACCTTTGACGAAAACGTGATGGTGGAATTTAATATTGATACGAATGATGATGCTGTGGAAGATCTGGTGATTCAGTGCACCTTCGAAAACGGAATGGTAACTGCTTATGGCCCTGTTGCCCCGGTCTCTACAGGCACCAGCAGTACCCTGGTAACCAGTGCTAATACTGTTTCTACCAACATTACGGCTTACGGATCTAATGCTTCAATTGGCAACCAAAATGGAGTAAAGCTATTTGCTGGCCCCAGAGACGATCCGTTCTTCATGGATTTTGCTCAGTACGGAGAGATCATTGCCGGAAATGCCTCCAGCTTCAATGATCCGGGAACAGACACTTTTGCAGGCACTAACGTAATGTCGGTGGTTGTAGAGGTTCCCAAATCAATGATTGGCGGTTCAGGCACAATCAACACCTGGGTAACCAGCAACAGAAAACAATAACCAATTCAACTTTAACAGAACAATGATGAAAAGCATAAATAAAAAAACAGCAATAGTCGCGGTAGCCGCTATTCTGGCCCTAACCATGATTTCATGTAAAAATGACGATACCACACCGGAAATACCTTCTATGTACACTCAGGAAGATCAAATTGGGCGACCTGCCATTAACACAGTATTTGTAGGCAGCTCCATGAAAGACAACTTTAACACCACTGCTCCGAGTGCTCAGGGGGCCTCTTATCAATCGGCTTTCGAAGCCAGACTTTTGGCCTTAAACCCTAATTATAGCACCAATGCCCTGGGTCTGGATGCCGCAACGTTTACCACCGTATTGGCCACCGATGTGCTTTCCGTATCCTTGGATGGAACCACCACTTTCTTTGATGGCACCAACGTATTGACAGGAAGGGCACTAGCCGATGACGTTATCTCTGTAGAATTGCTATTGATCTTTGGAGGGTCTGACGGTTCGGAAAACCCGGGACTTACTGATGATCATGTAGATAGTAATGATAAGGCGTTTCTGACCACATTCCCTTACCTGGCCTCTCCTTGGTAAAGCTTAACACTCCGTGCTTAGGCAAAACTATAAGCACGGAGTATTTCTCCTTTCGACTTAAACTCAACGATATGAAAAAAATAATACTACCCACCTTTTCGCTGCTGTTCTTAATAATGGCTTGTGAGCCAAAACAGAGCAATTCATCAATAGTTTTGAAATCTGACTATGCCCATCTTTTACAAGCAGCAACAAATGAACGCGACACTCTTCTACAATCAGACATTCACTTTTGGTCCGATAAACTTAAAGCGGCCCCTAATAACATTACCTATCTGAGTAAACTTGCTGCCGCATATAGCCGCCTCTTTAAGGCAGAAGGAAACGTTGAGTACATTTTCAAGGCAGACAGTCTTTATGCCCTTGTAGAATCTCGCAACCCATTCTCTAATGCCGCTACCTACCAGGCACTTGGTGTAAACGCCATTACCCGCCACCAATTTGTTGCGGCTAAAAACTACGGAGAAGCAGCTCTTTTGGAAGGCGACATGAAGTCTGCTTCTTTCAACCTCATTTTTGACGCGTCTATGGAGGTTGGCGACTATGACCGTGCGAGGAGTATTCTGAACAGCCAAATCCAACGAAACAGCTTTCAGTACCTCATTCGAGCCTCAAAATTGGCCGATCATGACGGAAATCTTGAATTGGCCATTGAGCTGATGGAAAAAGCCCATGCGCGAGTAAAAAACCACCCGGAGCTCTCCCTTTGGTCGCTATCTAATTTAGGTGATCTATACGGCCATGCAGGCCGAATTGCTGACTCTTATGGAGCCTATTTGGATGTATTGCAAAAAGACCCAACACACTGGCACTCATGGCAAGGAATTGCCTGGATTTTATATTCTCACGAAGGGAAAGTAAGTGAGGCAGAAGTCATACTGCAACTGATAAACCAAAAACACCACAACCCTGAACTTAATCTTTTGCTAGCCGATTTGGCTGACTATAGTGGCAAGAAGGAGCAAGCACTGAAACTTAGAAAACAGTTCTATACAGAGGTTTCTAAGCCAAAGTATGGCCACATGTACAGCAAATACCTCATACTTCTTGATGCCGAGGATCTGAATTCTCCAAAGCGGGCTGTAGCTCGGGCTGAAGCGGAAAAAGATTCGCGCCCCACACCGGAAGTATATAGTCTTTTGGCATGGGCCAAATTGCACAATGGAGAAAAAGAGGAAGCATTACGTATGGCTCAGCAATTTGTGGAGGACAAAACCAGCGAGCCTGAAGCTGTTTATCACCTGGGCATGATCTACAAGGCCAATGGAAAAACCAGACGCGCCAGACAGTTACTCAAGGAGGCTAACGATGCCGCGTATGAGCTTGGCCCCATAACTGCTCAAGCCATTGAAAAGGCCCTAAAGTCATTTTAAGTGAGAAAGCTAACGGCAGTTGTTTTATGGGGCTATTTCTGCATACTGATATTCGGTTATGCAGGCGCTTATTTTACCCATAAAGCACTGCACTCTTTGGCCAACAGAGTTCATCATCATCACCCAAACACTTCTTTAGATGTAGAGCATGTCATAGATGATCATCATGCATGGATTAAACCTCAACACGAACAAAGGCAAGTAGAATCGCACACTAATGAAAACGGCCTGAGCCTCTATGGTTTTGTGTTACCCCTAATCAGCAGCTTCAGTTTTTCCTTTACCATAAAGAAAACCAAAAACACCACTCTCTACCCAACCTTTTATACTATGCCCGAACTACCCACTCCAACTCCTCCCCCCAGTGCCTGAACAGCCATAGCCCATTAACCTACCGACTCGTGAGCCGGGCAGTAACTCCTATGTCTTTCCAATCTAAAATGCACTAATTATGAAATCATTTACCCTATTTATATGCCTTATTGGCCTTTTAGTATGTACAATTGGCTATGGGCAGCAACGTACAGTTGCAGGAACTGTAAGGGATGCTGAAAATGCAGAACCACTTCCGGCAGCTACTATTTACATTCAAGAATTGAATATAGGCACCACAGCCAATGCTATGGGCATCTTTCAGTTTAAAAACCTTCCTAATGGCGAATACACCCTGGAAATCAGTTTCGTAGGTTTCGCAAAGAAAATCATTCCTTTCACCGTAGCTTCAGGTAGTCCTCAATCTATCGAAGTAACCATGCAGCCGGAAGTTGTTCGTATGGAAGATGTAGAAGTGAGTCAGAACCTTCAGTACAATGCCACCTCATTTTCGGCAATGGACCTTCGGCTAAGGCCTATACAAACTTCTCAGGATGTACTAAAAATTGTTCCGGGGCTATTCATAGCTCAACATGCCGGAGGAGGCAAGGCCGAGCAGATATTTCTAAGAGGATTTGACATTGACCACGGAACCGACATTTCCCTGGAGGTAGATGGCATGCCGGTGAATATGGTTTCTCATGCCCATGGGCAGGGCTATGCCGACCTCCATTTTGTAATTCCGGAAACCATAGACCGGGTAGCTTTCGACAAAGGCCCATATTATAGTAGTATAGGCAATTTTAACACGGCTGGTTATGCACACTTTTCTACCAAAAAAAGACTTTCGGAGAGTTCGGTAAAACTAGAGGGCGGACAGTTCGGCACATTTCGAACCGTGGGCCTTCTCAACCTTATATCTCCCCAAACAACCTATGCTCCCAGCCTTTATCTGGCCACTGAGTTTTTTCGATCTGATGGGTATTTCGAAAGCCCGCAGTTCTTCAATCGTCTAAACGCATTGCTAAAATATCATCAACGACTGGACAGCAAACGTACGCTGGATATTTCGTTGTCGGCATTTAATAGTAGCTGGGATGCCTCCGGCCAAATACCTGAAAGAGCTGTAGAGAATGGCACTATTTCGAGGTTTGGAGCTATTGATGATACAGAAGGGGGCATGACAAGCAGAATGAATGTAAATGCCCGATTGGCTCGAGAGCTACGCAATGGCGCCTGGACTGAAAGCCAGTTCTATTTTACTCAATACAACTTTGAACTGGTTTCTAACTTCACCTTCTTTCTTAATGACCCGGAAAATGGTGATCAAATAACCCAAAGCGAGCAGCGGCAAATATTTGGAACCCGCCACAACTATTGGACGGAACACCAACTGTTGGGTATTTCGGCACAAACTGAATTGGGTGTTGGTTTCAGGCACGACATCAATGAGAATGTACGTCTTTCCAGAACATTGCAGCGCCAAACTGTACTGGAAGACCTTGCCTATGGCGATGTGCAGGAAACCAACATTTTTGCCTTTGCTGAGGAAATTTTTACCCTTTCTCCCCGATTTACCATGACTACGGGGTTACGGTTCGACCACTTTACATTCGACTATAGAAACAAACTCTCTTCCACCTACGAGCGATCGGCCATTAACAAAAGTGTGTTAAGTCCCAAACTACAGTTGAGCTACCAGGCCTCTGAGCGATTGAATCTTTACCTTAAAAGCGGATTGGGCTTTCATAGCAACGACAGCCGGGTGGTTGTTCAACAAACCGGGCGGGAGATTCTGCCAAAGGCTTATGGCGTGGATGTGGGCATTCACTGGAAACCTGTTGACCGACTGCTCATAAACGCTGCTTTATGGCGCCTCGATCTTGATCAGGAGTTTGTTTATGTGGGTGATGCGGGCATAGTTGAACCTTCGGGCAAAACACGCAGGGAAGGTATCGATTTGAGTATACGATATCAGGCCAATGCCTGGCTCTATTTTACCTCAGATGTTAACTACACCATTCCGAGGGCAGTTGGCACGGCAGAAGGGGAACACTTCATTCCGCTGGCTCCCACGTTTACAAGCATTGGTGGGCTTACTGCAGAATTGACGAATGCCCTAAGCGGAAGCTTAAGGTATCGGTTCATGGACAATCGCCCGGCCAATGAGGACAACAGCCTGCATGCGGAGGGCTACTTTTTAATGGATGCTGTACTGAACTATACATTGGGAACCTTTGAATTGGGGCTTTCTATTGAAAACCTGACCAATGCTGCGTGGAAGGAGGCACAGTTCGAAACCGAATCGCAACTAAGGAACGAATCAAAACCTATATCTGAAATTCACTTCACACCAGGCACTCCGTTTCAGGCCAGACTTTCGGCTACTGTGAGGTTTTAGTGGGCCTCTCAGGGAAAGAAAATTACACCTTTCTAAATCTAAAAAACCTATGGACTTCGTATGTCTATTGTATGCGAGTCCCATTCACCTAATAACACGCATTGCAATCGAATAGAAGGGCCGGAGTTCAGATAGTTTTATAGGGCTACTCATTTAGATCGCATTTGTTCCAGTATACTGGCCACAAGCTGTGTCCTCACAGCG
>NZ_DDDQ01000005.1:0-7538 GCF_002336325.1 Roseivirga sp. UBA1976
ACAGGTAGCTCAAACCAATAATTTCAAAATGTAGAAACATGTATTACAACGACCAGACAACGATTTTTTTAGATGGCCAGTGGTTAAAGGCTGGAGAAGCCAGGGCCAGTTTATACAGCCAGTCCATGCACTATGGGAGTGGGGTGTTTGAAGGCATCCGATCATATGCTACAGCCGAAGGAACCTCAATATTTAAAGCCGAAGCTCACTATGAGCGTTTGATCGATTCCGCGCATAAAATGCACATGCCTTGCGACTATACGGTCAGCCAACTGGTCGATTGGACATACGAGTTACTGGAGCGCAATGGGTTAAAGGATGCCTATATCCGCCCGTTACTTTATCTGGGTGAGAATATGTCTTTACAAAAGGTAAGCACCAGCCACCTTTTTATCTGCGCCTGGGAATGGGGCAGGTATTTAGGAGATAATCTGCTCAATGTAATGGTATCATCCTACGAACGGCCCAATCCCAGAGCTGTGCCGGTTTCGGCCAAAGTTACCGGACACTACACCAACTCTATTTTGGCTACTACAGAGGCCAAAGGCAAAGGGTTCGATGAGGCTCTGTTGCTCGATGAAAACGGCAGTGTGGCCGAAGGTAGTGGTGCCAATTTTTTCTTCGAAAAAGACGGAGAGCTCTTTACACCACCGCTGGGCAACATTCTACCCGGTATAACCAGAGCCACTGTGTTTGAACTGGCCGCACAAATGGGAATAAAGGTAAATGAAGCCTACTTCTCTCCGCATATGGTTAAAGGAGCAGACGGGGCCTTTTTTACCGGTACGGCTGCAGAAATTGCCGGTATAGAATTTTTAGATGGCAGTCCTTTCCGATTGCCCTGGAAGAAAACCATTGGTTATCGCATAGCACAGCATTACCAACAACTGGTTCGAAAGACATTGCCTAAAACATTGATAAACGCTTAAATGGAACTCAATAAATATAGTAAAAGACTCACGCAAGACCCCTCACAGCCCGCTTCGCAGGCTATGCTCTATGGCATTGGCCTCACGGAAGAAGACATGGGCAAAGCCCAGGTAGGTATTGTGAGCACCGGCTATGATGGAAACACCTGCAATATGCACCTGAATAAGCTGGCAGAGCAGGTAAAAGCCAGTGTTTGGAAAGAAAACCTGGTGGGACTCATGTATCATACCATTGGCGTGAGTGATGGTATTGCGAATGGTACAGAAGGTATGCGGTATTCGCTGGCTTCAAGAGAGATTATTGCAGACTCCATAGAAGCTGTGGCAGGAGCGCATTATTACGATGCTCTCGTAACCGTAGTAGGCTGCGACAAGAACATGCCCGGGGCACTAATTGCTATGGGGAGGCTCAATCGACCATCCATTATGCTATACGGTGGCACCATAGCCTCAGGCTGCTACAAAAATCAGAAACTCAACATAGTTTCTTCATTCGAAGCCCTGGGGCAACGATTTGCAGGTACTTTATCAGACGAAGATTATAAAGGGATTATTAAAAACTCCTGTCCGGGAGCTGGTGCTTGTGGGGGCATGTATACGGCCAATACCATGTCTTCGGCAATAGAAGCCTTGGGTATGTCACTGCCTTACAGCGCTTCTAACCCGGCCATAAGTGCTGATAAAAAGGAAGAATGCAATAAAATAGGTAAGGCCATCAGAAATGTGCTGGAGCTCGATTTAAAGCCCCGGGATATTATGACCAGGAAATCGTTCGAAAATGCCATTCGGTTGATCACCGTTCTTGGAGGCTCTACCAATGCTGTAATGCACCTCATAGCCATAGCCCATAGCATAGACATTGAGTTGACCCTTAATGATTTTCAGCGCCTTACAGACATTACTCCCTTTTTGGCCGACCTAAAACCCAGTGGGAAGTATCTGATGGAAGATTTACATGAAGCAGGGGGTATTCCTGCCGTAATGAAGTGGATGCTGAAAGAGGGAATGCTCCATGGCGATTGCCTGACGGTTACCGGTAAGACCATTGCAGAGAATTTGGCTACCGTACCCGATCTGGATAACTCAAAAGCCATTCTTAAGCCAAAAGAGACGCCCATTAAACTCACAGGACATTTACAAATGCTCTTTGGTAACCTGGCAGAAGAAGGTGCTGTAGCTAAAATAACCGGAAAAGAAGGTGAAAGATTTGAAGGAAAGGCCATTGTGTTTGACGATGAGTTTTCTGCGATAAGAGGTATACAAAGTGGAAGAGTAAAGGATGGCCACGTGGTAGTAATTCGCTATGAGGGCCCTAAGGGTGGACCGGGAATGCCCGAAATGCTCAAGCCTACCTCAGCCATAATGGGAGCAGGTTTGGGCAAAACAGTAGCTATGATTACTGACGGCCGATTCTCAGGAGGAAGCCACGGGTTTGTAGTTGGCCATGTGAGTCCTGAAGCTCAGGTAGGGGGTACCATTGCCTTGGTTCAGGACGGTGATCCCATAGTAATAGATGCCACCCGCAATCAAATCAATTTACTGGTATCTGAAGCCGAGTTGGCTGAAAGAAGAAAAAACTGGAAAGCACCGGCTCTTAAAGTAAGTAAAGGTGCCCTTTATAAATATGCCAAAACAGTAAGCTCTGCGGCACAGGGCTGTGTAACCGATAATTAAATGCAAATGGAAGCAACAATAGCTCAGTCAGTTAGCGAAAAAGTAAAGACTTCGGGTGCCGAAGCTGTAATTCGTTCACTCTTGGCCGAAAAAGTCGACCTGCTGTTCGGTTACCCCGGTGGAGCCATTATGCCGGTATACGATGCACTTTTTCACTATCAACAGGCACTTAAACATGTACTTACCCGGCACGAGCAGGGAGCCATACATGCAGCTCAGGGATATGCCCGGGCTACCGGAAAGGTAGGTGTTGTTATGGCTACATCAGGTCCGGGAGCTACTAACTTAATCACCGGAATTGCCGATGCCATGATAGATTCTACACCATTGGTGTGTATTACCGGTCAGGTGGGATCACACCTTTTAGGTACAGATGCTTTTCAGGAGACAGACATCATAAGTATTTCTATGCCCTGTACCAAGTGGAACTTTCAGGTAACTAAAGCAGAAGAGATTCCTGCCGCGTTGGCCAAAGCCTTTTACATTGCTCAAAGTGGCCGACCCGGCCCTGTACTTATAGACATTACAAAAGATGCTCAGTTTGGAGAGGTAGAGTTTGAATACCGCCCCTGTCAGAATGTGAGGAGTTACAAACCAGTGCCACCAATAAACCCGGAGGCTATTGAACAGGCTGCCGAACTTATCAATTCAGCAAAAAGGCCATTTGTTCTTTTTGGTCAGGGTGTAATTCTTGGGCAGGCCGAAGAAGAATTCAAGAGTTTTATTGAGAAAACGGGTATACCGGCTGCCAGCACCCTTTTAGGACTCTCTGCCTTGCCTACCGATCATCCTCTTAATGTCGGTATGTTAGGAATGCATGGCAATTATGGCCCTAATAAGCTCACCAATGAATGCGATGTGCTAATAGCCATAGGTATGCGTTTCGATGACCGCGTAACCGGAGATCTTTCTCGCTATGCCGTTCAGGCTAAAGTCATTCATCTGGATATAGACCCTTCTGAGATCAATAAAAACGTGAAAGTTCAAGTGCCTGTATTGGGCAACTGTAAGGAAACATTAAAGCATCTAACCCAAGCCGTAAAACGAAAAAGCCATCAGGCTTGGCTAGAACAATTCAGAGCCTATGGCCAGATAGAGCATGAGCAGGTAATTGAGCCCGAATTGAAGCCATTAGGCCCTGAACTAACCATGGGTGAAGTAATTCGGCAAGTGAATGAACTGGCTCGGGGAGAAGCGATCTTGGTTACTGATGTAGGGCAACATCAGATGGTGGCTTGCCGCTATACTCACTTCAAACAAACCAAAAGTAATATTACTTCCGGTGGATTGGGCACCATGGGATTTTGTCTTCCGGCTGCTCTGGGAGCCAAATTAGGCACGCCCGATAGAGAAGTGGTGGCCGTGATAGGTGATGGAGGCTTTCAGATGACTTTACAAGAGTTGGGAACCATTTTCCAGACAAAAGCTGCCGTAAAAATCATTATTCTCAACAATAGTTTTTTGGGCATGGTGAGGCAATGGCAACAGCTCTTTTTCGATAAGCGCTATAGCAGTACCGAAATGGTGAACCCTGACTTTGTGAAAATAGCGGAAGGCTACGGTATTAAAGGCCGATCAATCAAGCAGCGAAGTCAGCTCAAAGAAGCAGTGGCGGAGATGTTGAACCATAAAGAAAGCTATCTGCTCGAAGTACACGTGGGTAAAGAAGATAATGTATTTCCCATGGTGCCCACAGGAGCCAGTGTTTCAGATGTAAGATTGTCATAGCTATGCGTAAAGACTTTACCATAACCGTATTTACAGAAAACCATATTGGTTTGCTAAACCGAATAACTTCTGTATTTACCAGAAGGCATCTCAACATAGAAAGCCTCAATACCTCAGAGTCTCAGATACCGGGTATTCACCGGTTTACTATCGTGCTCAACACTACCGAGGAGATTGTACAGAAAATTGTGCTTCAGTTGGAAAAACAGGTAGAAGTAATTAAAGCAGTTTATCACCTCGATGAAGAGACTGTTTTTCAGGAGATTACCCTGTTTAAAGTGTCGGTAGAACAAGCAGCTCAGCACAATCTTGTGGAGCGACTTATCCGCGATAAGAACGCACGCATACTCTCCGTAGAGCAAGACTTCATGATTATTGAAAAAACCGGTCATAAGGCCGAAAACGATGACTTGCTGGAGTTTCTTAGACCTTTTGGGCTCATAGACTATGTGAAGTCCGGCAGGGTGTCGCTTATCAAACCAGACGAAGAACTTAAAAACCTACATGAGCTCGTCAATGAGGCCAGGCAGGCCAATAATAATCAATCATTTAACTGAAAATCATTTAAACCTTAATACAATGGCATTAATCAATTTTGGAGGCGTTGAAGAAAACGTAGTAACCAGAGACGAATTTCCACTAAACAAAGCACAAGAAGTGTTGAATGGAGAAACTGTAGCCATCATAGGCTATGGTGTGCAAGGCCCCGGACAATCGTTGAACCTCAGAGATAACGGAATCAACGTAATTGTAGGGCAAAGACAACCTTCCAGGTCTTGGGATAGAGCCGTAGAAGATGGTTGGGAGCCAGGAGTGAATCTTTTCTCAATTGAAGAGGCTTTGGAAAGAGGCACTATTATTTGCTACCTGCTCTCTGATGCGGCACAAATTCAGTTGTGGCCAACCGTTAAAAAACACCTTACAGCCGGCAAAATGCTCTATTTTTCGCATGGCTTTGGGGTTGCTTATTCCGATAAAACCGGCATTGTTCCTCCGGCCGATGTCGATGTGGCTCTTGTAGCTCCTAAAGGCTCAGGAACCAGCTTGAGAAGGCTTTTTGTCGAAGGCAAGGGATTAAACTCTTCATTTGCTGTGCATCAAGATGCAACCGGAAAAGCACGGGATCGAATTCTTGCATTGGGTATAGGCGTAGGTTCAGGCTATCTGTTCGAAACCACCTTTATCAAAGAAGTAACCTCTGACTTAACTGGAGAAAGAGGAACCTTGATGGGAGCAATACAAGGGCTGTTTCAGGCGCAATATGAAGTATTGAGAGCCAATGGCCATTCTCCTTCCGAAGCCTTTAATGAAACGGTTGAAGAAGCAACCCAGTCACTCTATCCTCTTATTGCTGAAAACGGTATGGATTGGATGTATGCCAACTGCTCTACCACTGCTCAGCGTGGGGCTTTAGACTGGAAGGATCCTTTCTATGAAGCCACAAAACCGGTGTTTGAAAAACTCTACGCATCCGTAAAAGCAGGTATTGAGGCACAAAAATCCATAGATTCCAACTCTCAGTCCGACTACAGGGAGAAGCTACAGAAGGAACTGGACGAACTTCATAATTCGGAAATGTGGCAGGCCGGCCGTGCAGTGCGCGCACTAAGACCCGAAAATGCTCCATCTGTAAAGAAAGAGGAATTGGTTTAACCCGCTCCATCTTTCCCTAGAATAGGAGGAGAGTATTACTCCTAGAGTAGGCTGTAAAGGCCTACTTCAAATGATTCTAGTACCCGTCATTCCCAACTTGATTTGGAATCCCTCTCGGCCTAAGGTGCGATTGTTTGGAGATTCCCGCCTAAGCGGGAATGACGTGTTAAATGATACGAATATGCGATGAATACAACTACTTTTTACATGCCACAACTAGCTGATATTGAAAAGGCAGCAGAAAGGCTTCAAGGGGTCATTCAACGAACCCCTTTGTTGCCAAATCTGTCATTTTCAGAAAAGCATGGAGCTAATATTCAATTTAAGCGAGAAGATTTGCAGGTAGTAAGGTCCTACAAGATTCGTGGAGCATACAACCGTATCAGCCAGCTAACCGGGGCAGAAAAGAAGAATGGCGTGGTGTGTGCCAGTGCAGGAAATCATGCACAAGGCGTGGCATATTCCTGCAGAATGTTGGAGGTAAATGCCACCATTTTTATGCCTGCTCCAACACCAAAGCAAAAGGTAGATCAGGTCAAGTTCTTCGGTAAGCATTGGGTAGATGTGGTGCTGATTGGCGATACTTTTGATGATGCCTACCGCTTGGCTCAGGAATATTGCAAGAAGCAAAAGGCGGCTTTCATCCATCCGTTTGACGATGAGCAAGTGATTGAAGGCCAGGGAACGGTGGGGCTTGAAATTCTGGAGGATGCCCATGACCCCATCGACTATCTCTTTTTACCGGTAGGAGGTGGCGGGCTCGCTGCAGGAGTCTCCACCATTTTTAAGGCACTAAGTCCTAAAACCAAAATCATAGGAATAGAGCCTCAGGGAGCACCGGCTATGCTTCAATCGGTAAATTCCGGTAAGAGAGTAGTCCTTCAATCCATTGATAAGTTTGTCGATGGGGCTGCTGTCCAATCGGTTGGAGAGAAAACTTTTGAGATTTGCAGAAATCAGCTCGATGAGATTGTTACGGTTCCTGAAGGGCTGGTTTGCACCACCATTCTGGAGCTCTATAATCGCGAGGCCATTGTGGTAGAACCTGCAGGAGCACTGAGTGCGGCCGCCTTAAGCCTTTTTAGTCGGCAGATAAAAGGTAAAAATGTGGTTTGTGTATTGTCAGGAAGTAATAACGACATTTCGAGAACCGAGGAAATTCGTGAACGGTCGTTGCTATATGAAGGACTCAAGCATTATTTCATAGTTCGTTTTCCACAGCGCGCTGGAGCGCTCAAAGAGTTCTTGGTTGAAGTATTAGGGCCGAATGACGACATCGTACATTTTGAATACACCAAAAAAACAGCCAGAGAAAAAGGTCCTGCTTTAATTGGCATTGAGCACATGCGAAAAGAAGACTTTGAGCCACTTTTGGAACGAATGAATTCGAGAAACTATCAGGTAGAATACCTCAACGAGCAACCGAATTTGTTCGGGTTTATTCTTTAAAACTTAACCGTCACCCTGAACTTGTTTCAGGGTCTTTTTGAAGATGGTTCTGCTCCTGAAAAGTCGGGACCGAATGGCGAACATAATTTTGGTCACCATTGGTGT
>NZ_DDDQ01000041.1:0-21591 GCF_002336325.1 Roseivirga sp. UBA1976
TTATAATATTATAGGGTTATTCATTTAGATCACATTCGTTAGATCCAGTATACTAGCCACAAGCTGTGCCCTCACAGCGTCTTTTAACAGCCATTGGTGAAGACACAAATGGAGGCAAGGTTCAGAAATATACTTCTTGCGACTTAAAGACTACTTAATATGAAAAAATTAATCAAAATAGAACATATTTAGCAACCTACACTGCCTTAGATGTTGGGCAAGAATCATTAAGCCCCTAAGTAAGTAGAATGGGCCTACTATTGGTATAACCTGGGTATTTTGGGTTTATAATCTTATGGCTGCTTATTTTGAGCACATACAAGTGAGCATGAACTTTCAGTATAAAAAAGACCATTCCGATCGTCTATCAGAATGGTCGAAAGGTCAATAAATGTATAGCTAGGATTTATCGGGTCGATAAATCTCGTTGATTTCTAAAGCTTTATGACACCACAACCTATTCTCGAGCCTGCCGCACCGGAAGGCTGTGAGATAAAGTCATCGGGTCCGGCATGAATAATTATGGCCTTTTGAAGGATATTGCTGGTAGAATCTCCTCCGATGGTCCAGCCTTCGACCTCCATGTTAAACAAGCCGCTGCTATCGGCTCCAACGGTAATATTGCCTATATCGCCCTGATGAAACTGCTCATCTTCCAGCCTGTGGCCATGGCTTACGTCCATTGGGTTCCAGTGCCCACCGGCCGAAGAGCCATCAACAGCAGAACAATCTCCGTTTTCGTGTAAGTGCACGGCATGCTCACCGGGACTCACTCCGTTCAGTCTTACCGTCAGATCTATGGCTCCATTTTCTAATTCTTTGAAAGTAGCTTCTCCCCTCAAACCACTCCCGTTAATGCTTTTGATTGGTGTGGTAATGGTTCGGTAGGTCTTTTGGGCTTCGCTGGCCACTCTTTTGGCCACTGCATCTTCTACCTCCTCCGTTTTTTGTCTCGCTTCGGTACAGGCCACTATGGCTATGGCCATACCCAATACAAGTTTCAGGTTCTTGGTAAGCGTGTTCATAGCGATTAATTTTGGTTGCTTCACATAAGGAAAAACTCATGCCAGCTGAGTCAAAACCGCTCCCATTGCTATAATAAGCACATCTTGCAATCCATTCTTTGTCAATTTGAAAATGGTTCTGTCAAATGGAAAAACACAGGGGTGGAGACGTTACCGGAAAACAAGCGCAGGCTGCCCAAACAAAACTGCCCAAACCTTGCTTGATATTTGTAGTAACCCTATAAAACATCAATAAACAAAACATGAAAGCCATAAAGTATGCGTGGAAGGTGTTAAAAACTGCCATTCCTGCATTTATGAAAGATCACTGTTTTCGCTTTAGTGCTGCCCTCTCTTTCTACACACTATTTTCAATCGCTCCGCTCATTTTACTGGCCATTTACGTGGCAGGTATTTTTGCCGATGATGCTCTGGTGAGGGATCAGGTGACCTCTCAGTTCGAGAGCCTGATTGGTACACAAGGAGCTAATGGCGTACGCGCCCTTATGGATACCTTGCATAAGGAAGACCAAAACACCTTTTCGTTAGTAGCCGGCATTGGACTTCTACTCTATTCGGCCACCAACATCTTCATTCAAATTCAAACCTCTTTCAACGAGATATTTATGGTGAAGGCAATTGAGGGTAAAGGATTTAAAAAGTTGGTGATCGACCGTCTTATTTCGCTGGGCATGGTGCTAAGCCTGGGCTTTATCATGATCATTTCTCTGATTCTTGATTCTTTGGTGGTGGCTTTTGTCGATTTTCTTTCCGAAAGTTTCGACACGCTTTCTGTAGCCATGGCCCTGGCGGCCCAATACAGCCTCATTCTTTTACTGGTGTATGGGGTTATTTACGCGCTCATTCGCTTTCTGCCCGATGTGGTTATTCCCAAAAAGTTCATATTCAGAGGGAGTCTTATCACCGCCCTGCTACTCATCATTGGTAAATTTGGCATTGGCTGGTACATTGGCAGTAGCAATTTTAGCCAGCTTGGCGGAGCTTCTTCAGGTATTATTATACTTATGCTTTGGGTGTACTACTCATCGGTGATCCTATTCTTTGGTGGCGAATTGATCAAAGCTATGGCCAAAGTAAACGAAGTATACATTCGTGCCACACGCTATGCCAAACGCATAAAGTATGTTGAACTAAATGACGAGTAGTCGCAACTACTCTCCACAGATCATCACCTAAATGGTAATTCCTGACTCATGGTTTATATGTCTGGCACAACTCGTAGTGCGTCATTCTGAACTTATAACTCAACCCCACACCTTCTACTCATCTTATTACTCCTCTCCTTCTTCAGGCAAACCGGCATCGAGTTCCAGAGCCTTCACGCTTTGAACTGCATTGCCGGCAATTCCTTTTATGGAGCCGTACATATCAATAGTATTGGAAACTACTTTATCGATTTGCTTTTCGCGTTGCTTCCAAATTCGCTGCATGGAGTTTTTCTCCCTTTCCAGGTCGGCTTTCATTTGAGAGAAGCCTTCTACAATGGCTTCTACTTGCATACGGAAGGTGTTACTGGTAAGGAAATCGTAAAGCATATGCATTTTATCGCCTTTGCCTTCTTGAGAAATAGCCACCTTACTCAACTGTATAACCGACTCTCTTAGCACCGCGCAAAGCCCCTTAAACTCAGCAAATGAGCAAACCCAGACCCCATCTTTAAGCCCCATGCGCTCCATATCAGCGGGCATAGCCTCGGTAACCAGCACTCCCACATCGGCCTCTTTGTCGCGCATATCGGCTTTAAATTTCTCAATCCATCCCGGTTGAAAGTCCTTGGTTCGCTTGCTCTCGTAGTAGATCTTACCGCAGTTTTGTAAAGTGCGCGTGTTGACTACCTGAATGCAATCGGCTCCTCGGGCTCCTTTCTTAATTTCTTCGATCGTATCTAAAGGAAACTGTGTAGAAAGCCACTCTTCAATGGCCAGTTCTTGTACCTCACCCTGCAATTGCATAGAGCCCTGAGCTTGCTTACGCTGCATTTCTTCAGTGAGCTTCTTCTGATCTTCCAGCTTTTTTTCGAGCTCTTTCATTTTAAGCTCATTTTTCTCGGCTTCCGACTTGCTGATTTTTTCGCGCTCTTGTACGAGCATTTCGTTGAGCATTCTCTGTGCCTCCAACTGAGCTAGCTCCTTTGCCTCTTCTTTCTCCCTTTTTAATCGTTCAATTTCAACCCGCGAGCGATTCAGCTCTTTTACTTGTTCCGATTTCTCGTTGAGTTCCTTTTGAAGGGCTTCAAACTGCTCGGCTTGTTCTGAGAGCAATTTCGACTTCAGTTTATCTTCCAACAATTTGCGCTCCTGGGCCATTTGCTTTTCCAGTCGCTCTTGAAAAAGCTCATTCTCTCTCCTCTTCTTTTCTTCAAAGTCGGCTCTGGCTTTGGCCAGACTCTCCTGTTCGGCTTTGAACCGTTGTTGTGCAGCAGTCAGTTCGGCCTGATATTTCTGTTTTATCTCCTCTTCTAACTGATGCGAAAGAATGTCTTGTACGTCTATAGCGGTGCCACAATTGGGGCAATTGATTTGATTCTTTGTCGACATGGTTGACAAATTTATTTAAAGTGCCACAGTTATCCTGATCAATTTCTTACTTCCTATACTTATCTCTGTACTCAGCCGGAGTAAGACCTGTTATTTTCTTAAAAACACTTCGGAAGGCCTTGGTATCGGTGTATCCCACATCGAACATCACCTCGGTAATATTCTTTCGCGTGGCCTCAAATGAGCGTTTGGCCGCTTCTATTTTCACCCTTTGAATGTATTCTAGAATGGTATTGCCGGTGGCTTGTTTAAAACGCCTTTCAAAACTTCTGCGACTTACAGCCACATGATCGGCCAATTCATCAACTGTTAGCTTGTCGGCAAAATTTTGCTCTATAAACTCCTGGGCCTGCAACACCTGTTGATCGTTGTGGTCCTTCTGCCCTCTGAAAATCGTAAATGGTGCCTGGCTCTCTCTATCCATATCTATGGCAAAGTATTTAGAGGCAAGGATGGCGGTGTCTCTGTCGGTATATTTTTCCAGCAAATAGAGCAGTAAGTTCCAATACGAATTGGCTCCACCACTGGAATAGATACGATCTTCTTCCGTTATAATGCTTCCGTCTTGTACTTCTACCTCCGGATAAGTTTCCTTAAACTCTTGATAATAGGCCCAATGGGTGCTGCATTTTTTACCATTAAGCAGGCCGGTGGCGGCCAGCAAAAAAGCACCTACACAGAGTGAGGCTACTTCTGCTCCACGACTGTGTTGTTCAATAATCCATGGAATCAAAGCCTCGTTCTTACTGACAGCCGTTTGCATATCTCCAAACAGCGCGGGTATGATCACCAGATCTGCCGATTTGGAGTGGTTTAAAAGCCGAGTGGTTTGAATACTGCAATAGCCATCGTGTACCGGCACCTGAGCCCGAGAACCAACCAGCTCAATATTAAAAACGGGCGACCTTCCGGAAGCTTGTAAAAACTGATTGGCGGCAGAGAACATGTAGCGAGGGTTAGAAACAGCCTCAGTAACTGCCATTTCGGGCACAAGTATGCATATGTTTTTCATGTATTGAAGATAGATGAAGTATTTGACGCGATCAACCCCGTAGAGAGTCGTTTTCACACCCTGTTTCTAAGCTTCTACTCTGCCACCTTTGTAGGGAAGCAAAACAAAAATGAAAAGAGCCTTTGCCCATTTGTCATTCAACGGAAATTGCAGAGCAGCCATGCACTTCTATAAAGACTGCTTTGGTGGAGAGCTAAACATGCAAACCCTTGAAGACATGCCTCAACGACACGCTTTTCCACCCAAACTCTCCCAATTGGTTGTACATGCTACCCTAAGAAGTGAACAACTGATATTGATGGCTTCTGACCTTTTGGATGAACCTTTAACCACTGGCAACCACATGAGTATTTTACTGGAGTGCCAAAAAGAAGGAGAAATGGAGGCCATTTTTGATAAGCTCAAAATGGGAGGACAGGTAACGCGTCCGATTCAAAAAACACATTGGGGAGCCATGATTGGTGGACTTACCGACCAATTTGGCAATCAATGGATGCTTCACCACCCTTTAAGAACATTAACCCTTTAAAAACTTATATATGAAACAGAAAATACTCTTTGCACTTTCATTGCTCCTTGGGCTCATGTTTGTAAATGCCGGCCTCAACAAGTTTTTCAACTACATGCCGATACCGGACGATCTGCCTCAAAGCATGATTGAGTTGATGACGGCTCTAATGCAGGTTAGCTGGCTATTGCCTTTGGTGGCCATTATCGAAATAATTGGTGGAGTGCTTTTTATGATACCGCGCTACAGAGCTCTGGGGGCCATTGTGTTGATTCCTATTCTTACCGGTATCACGCTCATTAACCTTACCGCAGCACCCAGCGGGCTACCCTTAGTAATTGCATTACTGGCCATTGAATGTTGGGTAATTTTTGAAAACCGTAACAAATACCTGGTAATGGTAAAGTAACTCAACACCCATTCGCACAGAAAAACATTTAAATTGAATTATAAAACACCAACCACATGAATTTTCAGAAAATAACTATTGCAGCTACGGTAAAAGCCGACCTTTCCACAGCCTGGGATTGCTATACCAACCCGCATTACATTACTCAATGGAACTTTGCCGATGATACCTGGCATTGCCCAACGGCTCAAAACGACCTCAAAGTAGGAGGAAAACTCCGTTCGAGAATGGAGGCCAAAGACGGTAGTTTCGGCTTCGATTTTGAAGCGACTTACGAAACGGTGGAGAAAGAAAAGAAGCTCGTTTATCGGTTAGACGATGGCCGCGAGGTTTGTACCACCTTCGAAACTAAGCCGGAGGGAGTTAAAGTAACCACGACTTTCGATGCGGAAACCCAAAACTCCCTAGAAATGCAGAAAGACGGCTGGCAGGCTATTCTCAACAACTATAAAAAGTGTGCTGAAGGAGCTAAGGCATCTTAAGCCATAGCATCTCGTGTTCATTTTTGATTTTTTAATACTTAAATCACCAAGTACTTTTTAAAATGGCTCGCTTTGGTCTCACGCATTTGTGTTCGCAGCTTAAACACCGTTCCATAGGCCTTGTGTTCTACAAACTTAGCATGCAACCGAATTTCGCCATTTATTTCTAACCATTAAATCATAAAACCACATGGCAAGTGTAAGCACCTACCTAAACTTTGAGCGCGAAACAGAAGCGGCTTTCAATTTTTATAAATCTGTTTTTGGAGGAGAATTTTCCGGAGAAGGCATTATGCGAATGGGCGACATTCCTTCCGACCCGGAGATGCCCCAACTCACTGAGGCCGACAAGCAACTCGTAATGCATGTTGAACTGCGAATTATGGATTGTCATAGTCTGATGGGGACGGATGCCCCCAAAAGTATGGGCTTTGATCTTCAACAAGGCAATAATGTATACATCAACTTACAACCGGATACCAGAAAAGAAACCCAGCGATTATTCAAAGAGCTTTCTGCCAATGGAAAGGTTACCATGGAACTCCAAGATATGTTCTGGGGCGATTATTTTGGTAGTTGCATCGATAAGTTTGGGGTACAGTGGATGTTCAATTGTGCCGAAAAGGCCTAAAGATTGCCCCTATGAAACACCTGCCCGGAAACCAATGGGCTGAGGTGGGTGTTTCTTCCTCTTGCCTAAATTTTATACCAAGGGAACCAAAAAGTGCATCATTGCATTTTTCATGAGTAGTTACAGGGTCGTACTTTATTTTTTTAAGGCTTATGTTCATCACCATAGAGGTTTTTAAAACAAATGTTTCCTCTCAAGCTCAGGCAGCACTAATCAAAACGTCAATTCTCCATCATTTCCCCCACCTCGATGTAAACTTCGACCTGGAAGACCGTGACAATATATTGCGAGTGGAAGGAGAGGTAGATCCTGGAGATATTATGCTATTGGTAAGGCAGTCGGGTGTGGAAATTAACCTATTACTCGACTAACAGCCATAATAGTGGATTGGCTGTTGATCTAACTAAGGCATTATTTGTTGTTCACCCCAACCGGCATTGGGTAACAATATAACCACGGTCAGGCCATTTGCCCGTTCATACATAGCCTTATGCATTTCCGAAAGCGCGGAGAAAAGCCTCATTATTCTGAATTTTAGCATGATCGAGCGGACTCAGTCCCCTGTTGTCTTTCTGATTTACATCAGCCTTAACAGCTTTCAGCAGTTCAATCATTTCAGGCTTTCCGTAAGTAGCCGCATAGGTCATCACCGTTGCGCCATTATAATTGCTTATGTGAAGAGAAGCTCCATTTTTAATTAGATAATCGGCAATTTCTACATACCCTTTAAACACGGCTCCCATCAAAGGAGTATTTCCTGAGCCATCTACCGCATCGATATCCGCTCCGGTTTCTACGAGCAGCTTCACCAGCTCCAAATGATTAAAGTAGGCCGCCATGATGAGAGGAGTAAACCCACGTTCGTCAGCTTGATTAGTCAAATGCGGATGTTCCTCAAGTAGTTTTTGCACTATCGGCAAATCACCGGAACGTAGTCCCTGCTGTAGTTTAGTAGTCAATTCGTTATTCGCCATTTATCCAGGTTTAAGCTATTTATTGCGCTGCTTTCAGGCCAAAATTCATGTTTCAACCCTACGAAACTGTTCAATATCAAGCGTTCGATCAAATTGAAAATCTTTACAAAGTATTTACAAAATCAATATTCTATATAAACTCAATCAATATTCAATCTTTACTCCACTCCTCTTTTCTGGGATAAGGATACTCCGCTATCTTTTCCAGGGTATAGTAAGAATTGAGTCCAGAGACACCTGCTAATTGCAACTCTTCAAGATTCAAGTGTCCATCACCTACCTCTTGTTCGCAACACAAATACTCTATTTCGCCAATGAGTAGGCGCGTATCATTGTGCTTTATTGGTAGCTCATCTACCAATTGCAAGCCCATTTTTAAAGGACTCTCTCGCACAAATGGAGCTTTAAATTCACTAAGGTATTCAGGTGTAAACCCGCAATGCTCAAATTCAGACTCGTTGTCTTCGAATTTGGCGGCTGTATAATGTGCTGCTTTGGTCATGGAGTTCGGTACGCTGTTAATGGTAAAGACTCCGGTTTCTTTAATATTTTCATAAGTATGCCTTCTCACCTCACCCAAAGGTCGGGTAACCATGCCTAACAGTGGCGGGTTGCTCCCAAGGTGTATCACCGAACTAAAAATGGCCAGATTAGTGACCCCACGGGTGTTCACGGTACCAATAAGATTGGCGGGCTTAATGCCTGTTAAGGAATTGACGAGGTTTAAACGGCAAATTCTGTCGAGCGACAGCAACTGATCCTTGCTGAGTTGCATAAAGTTTTTCTAACAAACCCCAGCCAGCACAAAAGTGTTTAACCTCCCAAATACAAACGATGGGTTTTGGCAATAGCCCCAGCCTGAGCTTTAGGCACACCAGTTTCATTGGCCCATTCAGGCCAGCGATGCACAGCATCCAAAACCTGATTGATGAGCAGGTCGGCTTTTTTAATGGACTGTTGGCGACCAAAAACAAGCAAGTCCTCCCGGTTAAAATGATCGCGTTTACCCCCTAACGACATTTGGTGCTGGCTGGTCCAGGCACCTTGCGGATTATATGCCCAGGTTACATCATAGGCCGGAGCCAATCGCCACTCTCCTCCTTTGGGCAAAAGAAATGCAATGTTCTTTGTATGATCGTCTTGATTTCTGGCCACCAGATTAAATACCATACGCAAAAACATCTGCTCCATATCGGCATAAGGCAGTTGCAAATCGCGCATATCGGCCATTACATCTTCATATCCATAAGCTCCGGGCATCATAAAGTCATAGTGCGATAAGGCGCATAGGGTTTGCATATGAATCTTTTCGCCCTCAGGGCTTCGATCGAACCGTTGAGTCATAAAGTGGGCACGACCATTCTCTTCCAACAGGCGGCAGGGCATCATTTCTATGCCTGCTGCCTTGGCCATCAGGTAATAGGCCATCTCTATTCTACCGTATCCGGCCGGATCGCCTAAATTTCCGGCCTTTACACCATCGAATTTCAGGAGATAATAGTTAAACCCTTTGGGCAGCCTAAATTGCCCCGACTTTAAGGCCCCTGTTTTGGCATTATAGCCCACAATGGCTTTTGGGCGCTGCCCTCCGGCCGAAGTCCCCACCCTTATCAAGTCGGTCATAGCCTCCTGCTCATCTTCTGTTAAACTAAGGTTTATGGCCTGTCGCTCTTCCAACACCTTATTCGTAAGCCCTAACAATTCTTCTACCTCAATATCTTTCGTTTGTTTGCCAAAAGGAGTAGAAGCCGGTTTAAACTCCAAAGCCCCCATGCCCCTAATGCCCACGTAGCTTAATTTTTCCAATGGAGTAATACTAGCCGGTATTCTACCCTGAGTAGCCAGCCAAGATCGAATAATTTGGTTCCCGAAAGCATCGGGCAACGAATCAGACAACAAGCCCGGCAATCCGCTATAGGTATCGCGGTTGAGAGATGGAAATGAATAGATGGTTTCACCGCGTTTCAGATCGTCTAAAGGCATGGTAAGAGGGGCTAAATCAATACCTTTTTCGATAAATTCCGGGGCAAACTGAAATGTAGCCACTTGGCGGGCTTCATTCCATATAACAGCGCCAACCAGCTCATCCCAAACAAAAACTTGCACAACCGCCATTACTTTCTTGGTTTTCGTACACGCTGAAGAGGCTTCGCTTCATTCTCCATAACCATAAGCGGACTCTCCTCTACCTCGGGCAGAAACGCATCTAAGTGATCTAAATCTTTTAAGGCCCTAAGCACCTGTATGAGTACTGCAAGCGTTACCGACTTGCCATACTCCAAATTTTGAATAGTATTTACATTGACCCCTGCCCTTTCGGCCAATTCTTTCTGGGTGTAGCGCTTGTGAATTCTGCGCTGCTTTATCCGTTGACCAAGCTCCTCTACAATAGCCTGGTCTGTCATCCTCTTCCAGTTTTTATAACCCATATAAATAGGTATTAAGTGAGCAAAATAGTTTTAAAACCCAAATAAATAGGTGTAAACAAATTTACAAAATTTTGTTTAAAAACCCATTATAATCAATATTAAACTCATAATACAACTTTAAAACCTATAAATATAGGTTTTAAAAAGTATGACTATGTTTCAAAATAAGGTTAGAATGCTACTTTACCGCAAAACGCACCGCAGTCTTGAGCGATTTAGGATCAGTTTCAGATGGGTCATTCAGATACTCTTCAAAAGGATGGATTCCCTTTCTATTTTTAAAAGCCTTACTTCGCTGCAAATTAGCCATCAGCGACCACGCATTGCCCAAGTGTTCATAAGGCCCCGTATGAATAGCACTATACACCGTAGTAGCCGGTATACCACCACTCACAAATCCTCCAGGTAAACTTTCCGGAAGCCTGTTCACCGGCACAGCCACAGTATACTGAGCAGTACCCTTTACAAACTTCCACTTATGATAAATAGAGATAGGGTTGCCCGCTATTAAATCCTTCTTATCACCCATATATTCCCATAACCTATCGAAGTCTTTGGTCATGGCATCGGCCAAATCTACAATCTTACAGTCCGTGGTAATTCCCACATACGTACACCCCGGATAGCTACCATTCTTCTCTATCTCCAACGCAGAATGCACCTTTCCATCTTCCACATAATCTTTCAACAGCTTTAAACCACGCTCATAATCCATGCCTACAAAAGCCTCCATCATCTTAGCCATGAAAAACATAAAGAGGGGCATGGAACTTTCCATGGTCCAGGTAACATGTGTAGCCTCTCCATTACCTTTCAATTTAAACCCCACCTTAGCCTTCGATTTCCATGGTTTAAGAAAAAGGAGATCCAACTGCAATTCCTCATTTTCTTTTTCTGAGGTAATGGTCATTTGCCCTGAACCTGTTCTTTCTCCCTCCCACTCATAATGTTTAGCATCTTCTCTTACCGTTACCTTGGTTTCCGGTTCTAAAATGAGCCATGGCGACCAGGTAGTCCAATGGTTCAAGTCGTTTAGTTTGGAAAACACTTTTTCTGCGGGAGCATCGATCGTAATGGATCGACTAATATTCATTTTCGGCATGACAAAAAATTTGGATAGGAAGTTATCAATTTTAGGCCAAATTACCTCATACCATTTCAGCCCTAATTTCTTCCGGCCAAGCCACCATAGGCTATAACTCTATTTCACTTTCATTTTGAAAAAAGATTCTCAAAAACAAAAGACACAACACACCCCAGGCAACCTTACCTAACTAATTATCAACAAGTTACCCAAATGGCATATCAGTTGACTTCATGACACAAAAAAATCCAAAATCATGAAACACAAACTAAAACTATTCGGAATCACTTTACTCTCTGCCCTCATGCTTTATGGCTGCAAAGCCAGCAACACCCTAAAAGGTAGTGCCATTGGCGGTACTGCCGGTGGCGTATTGGGTGGAGTAATTGCCGGTAAAGACAATACAGCTACGGGAGTCATTATAGGAGCTGCTATTGGCGGTACTGCCGGAGCACTAATTGGAAAACGCATGGACAAGCAAGCCGAAGAGCTTAGAAACGACCTGGAAGGCGCTAAAGTAGAGCGCGTGGGCGAAGGTATTAAAATCACTTTCGATTCAGGCCTTATGTTTGCCACCAACCAATCGACCCTAACGGTTGACACCAAGCAAAACCTGCAAGACCTGGCCACAGTGCTTAAAAAATACGAAGACACAAACGTATTGATTGAAGGACACACCGACAGCACCGGAGAAGCGGCCTACAATCAACGACTATCTGAACAAAGGGCGTCTTCTGTGCAAGACTACCTGATTAGCCTTGGACTAGACTACAAAAGACTAAGTATAGCCGGTTATGGAGAGTCTCAACCAATAGCCGATAACAATACGGTTGCCGGAAGACGAGCCAACCGAAGAGTAGAAGTAGCCATTTACGCCAATGATAAAATGAAGCGAATGGCAAAAAGAGGAGAGCTGAATTAATCAGCCTCCTTTTTCTTTTTCTTTACCTAGCCCACCGTTACAATATCTCCATTTACGCTCACCGACAACTTTGTGAGCGGAGAAGAAGCCGGTCCGTTTACTACCTGGCCGTTCGTATCGAACTGAGAGCCATGACAGTTGCATTGAAAAACGTTGTTCGGGAAGGTCCAATCACGAGTGCAACCCGTGTGTGTACATCTCGAGCCAAAGGCGCTAAGTTGGCCACCTACATTGACCAACAGAATATTTTCTGAAGGGTGTAAAAGCCAACCTCCCTCCGACTGAAGAGCATTAAACGGATTTTCCGTTATGTTAAAGGTAACAGCTGAGCTGGCAGGTGGATTGCCGGTGCCCGGAGTGGTGTCTTCCTGATCGCTGGAGCAACTCTCCAACGACAAGCCAAAGAAAGCCAAAGCCGTAGCAGCAGAAGCATTTTTTAAGAATTCTTTACGGTCCATAGTTTAGTAGTTTATTCTAGTAAGGCATACGAGCAATACCCCGTGCTTGGTTTGTCACCATTCAGACACAACTAAAGAATTGACCGAATTGATTGAGAAATACAAAAAATTAGACTGCTACACGACTAAACACAGCCTATTCAGCCACCTTATAAAAATAGCTCGTACTTTTAGAGGTAATTAAACAACTGCCTTTGGAACCTGCCGGCTTTAACCCCAACATGCTTCAAGAAATTGTACGAATTAGAATGCCCTTTGGCAAATACAAGGGTACTTTGCTTTGCGACCTGCCCATAAGCTATCTGGAGTGGTTCGGTAGAAAGGGTTTTCCTCAAGGCAAACTGGGCATGCAGTTGCAAACGGTCTATGAAATTAAACTCAACGGACTGGATGACCTTTTAGTCCGGCTCAAAAAAATTAGTTGAGAGCTTCCTGAACCTTCTTAACCATCTCTCCAATTTTACCCGGCTCCAGCCAACGGGTAACAATAACCATATTGTTAGTCTTGTCTACCACAATAAAGTTACCACCAAAGCCTGCCGCATAGTATATATTTTCGTCTTCAACACCTTGCCATTTTCTCGGACCACGGTTCAACCACCACATGTAGCCATAGCTTTCCATTGGTTCTGAAGGTTGCTGTACGGCATTCACCCATTCTTCAGAAAGAATCTGCTGACCATTCCACCTTCCGTTATTGAGAAAGAGCAAGCCAAAACGAGCATGATCGAGCGTATTTATAAACAGCCCTCCTCCGGAATGCCCTCCTCCGGTTACCGACTTCATTTGCAGACCATCTATGGTCACCCAAGCGTCTTTATAGCCAAACCAGCGCCAGGTAGTTGAGGCACCTATGGGATCCATTACCTTCTCCTTTAGTACTTGCGGAACAGGCTTTCGCCACACTTGCAAAAGTGAATAAGCCAGTACATTTACACGTACATCGTTATACTCCATGACCGTACCCGGTTCTACAGGCTTAGTAAACCTCCAATCATCTATGCCACCTCTTCTCGGAGGCCTGTCACCCCAATCTTTTATACCAAACAATTCACCCGACCAAGCCGATGACTGATTGAGCAGTTGGTGCCAGGTAATTTTGCCATTATGCTCACCTTCAAATGTTCCATCCCAAACATAGTCTTTTACCTCATGCTGCACGCTGCCAATGAGTCCTTCATCCAAAGCCAAACCCGCCACTGTAGAGAGATAACTTTTGGTAACACTGAAAGTCATATCTACCCGATTTACATCGCCCCATTGCGCCACTATGTAACCATTTTTGATAATCAGGCCTGCCGGACCACCTCTTTTCTTAGTAGGCCCCAGAATTTCATGAAAAGGCTCATTTCTAAAACCTTCTAAAATAGCCACTCTTAAATCTTTTGAGCCGGAATACTCATTGGCTTCGGCAAACTTAACAGCTTCGCTGAGTTTAGCAGAATTCAGACCAAGCTCATGGGGAGCCTTACTCTGCCAGGTACCACGTGGAGGAAAGTATTGAGCTGAGAGTGAAATGGAGCTTGTAAATAAGATTGTGAGTAGTAATTGCCTGATTGACATAGAGGTATTTTTGACGTAGATTTATTAAATATTCACACCAAACACAATAACATTTTTATCTATGGCACTTCCTTCTCCATGGTTATCTCCGTTTGCTTCAGTCCTCTACATATTGCTGGCCTACATACTCGTTATGGGATTTTATCAGCACTATAGAATGGAAAAGATAAGAGTTTATCTTTTCAGAAAATCACTCATTCCTGTAGGGTTAATTGCAGTATGCCTTGCTTTATGGGGAGTTGTCAGTCAGATAAACCAAACGTTTGAGGCCATTCAGGCAGCAAACGACATTAGCCCTTCACTGGTAGCCGGAGGCATTACCCAAGCATACCCTCACCTGTCACTGGGTTTACTATGTCTTATTTTGAGCCTTACGTTTTATTACTTCAACTCTAAAAAAAGAAAGGAGGCCATGACACCTCCTCTCACCTAATCGAAAACATGAAAGACAGTGCAATCATGTAATCAGTTAACACAAAGGTAACATTGATTTTATTTCGGTAAAACAGAGTTTACTTTTTTATATATAAAAAATTAGGGCAGCCCGCTTGCGCAGACCACCCCGACTCAACCAACTATCAGCAACACTACCGTGTTAATTCTTTCAAATCCACTCCTTCAATACTCAAAAGATGCTTTATACTGGGAGATACGAAGTAACCGGCCTTAACGGATTTAACCGTTTCATTTTTTTATTTCCCACATGAAGCATGAAAACTCGTTTTCTTGATAACTTAAACCTTTAACCTCCACAAAAAGCATGGTACGTATCGAAACACACCTACAATCATTTGATTGGTCTACCGGATATTACCACTTCCCTATCGACAAAGCCACCACGACCATTCTCAGTAGTACAGAACACAGGCGCGTGGTATGCACCATCAACAAAAGCGTGACTATTCATGCAGCTCTAATGCCTTTGGGTGAAGGCTGCTACATTATGATTAACAAGAAAGTAAGGCAACAATTGAAGCTCAAAGAGGGCGATCGTGTGGAACTACAGTTGAAAAAAGATGAGTCGGAATACGGAATGCCTATGCCCGAAACACTACGTCTGATGCTCGATCAAGACGAGTTGGGTAGCAGGTATTTTCATTCACTCACAGCCGGAAAACAAAGAAACCTGATCTACATAGTAAGCAAGGTAAAAAGCATCGACAGACAAATAAACAAAGCCTTAGCCATTATGGAGCATTTAAAAGACGTTCATGGTCAATTAGACTTCAAGCTGCTGAATGAGAAAATCAAACAGTTCAATCAAAACATATAATGAATTAAATTCTGCATTACAATAGAATCACAGCAATTTAATTCTATAACAAAACAAATACACCATTAATAATTTTGATTATAGATAAAATATCCATACATTCTACCTATTGTTTTAACAGACTTTTCACAAGCAAAACTAAGGGACTATATGAATTTCCAAGGATCTAAAGCACCGGAGCCGGCTAAGACGGTAAACGAGTACAAGCCGGTGACCGACTATATGACAAGAGAGGTTATAACCTTTCATCCACTGCAGAGCATAGCAGATGCTATGGATATCTTTTTGGAACACCGCATTTCCGGTGCTCCGGTGGTAGATGATGATGGTAAAATTATAGGTATACTTTCTGAAATCGACTGTATGAAAATCATGGTCGATGAAGCCTACCACAATCTACCCCATGGTAAAATAACGGTAATGCAATACATGAGCAATAACGTGTCGACTGTGCCGATAACTGCCGATGTACTCGATGTGGCTTCCAAGTTTTTACACACACACTTCAGGCGTTTTCCGGTAGTGGACCACAATGGTAAATTGGTGGGACAGGTAAGCCGAAGGGATATACTACAAGCCACCAGAGATTTAAAGACATCTACCTGGTAATTTTCCACCTACGGCATTCAAAGCTCAAGTGTATCAATACCCAAAAGCCTCCCTTTCCAAAACACTTTTCTGAGCTTTGAATTGCCTTTTACGATAAAACATCTCTCCATTCATTTTTGCGTTTAAATGTAGCCCTGGCAAAAGGACACAAGGGTAGAATTTTTATGCCCGCCCCTCGCGCATAATCAACCGCTGCCTCTACCAGCCTAACGCCAACCCCTTTTCCTCGCAAGACATCATTCACCTCGGTATGATCTATAATAATTTTATCTGCTCCGGCTTTTGAATAAGTCATCTCAGCCAGGCGCTTGCCATCTTCTTCAATAAAGAAACTACCTTTGGTTTCCTCATCGTTCTGTTTAATTTTCAGCTCCATATTCTCAAAAACCCTTGCATGCGGAATAAGTTTCATTTAGCTATTTTAAGTCTTCTGCTGACTTACTACTTCGCTCCCTCTAACCTTTTAGCCCAACAATTAATCTGGGAGGCTTTTGTGGACACGCACAAAATAGGCGAATTAGTGGCCCATCGGGAAGTGAACGATGAGAACGTAAAGGTGCGAATAGAAGCGACCTTTAACACTCAGGTTCCAGCCGACTTACACATTGATCGGCTGATTGAAACCACTTACGTCAATCAAATATTAGTTGAATCTTCTGCTTCTTCAACCGACTATCTCTCCGGTAATGAAAGCGCTGTACAGGTTGTAAAAAAAGACGAATATTATTTAGTGAATACTCTAAAAGAATCCTTCAAACTAAAGCATTACGAGTTGCTGGGTACCGACCTTTTATATTTTGAAGAGCCCGAACGAATTCGAGAAATTCTATCGCTATTCTCCGGTAAACTTCTTAAGATTTCTTCAATTGGCAATCATGCCTATGTTCTCGATGAAGACGGAGAACAAACCACCTATCTCTATCAAAAAGGTGAGCTAAGCGAGATAACCATAGTCACAAAAGCCTGCACTATTCAACTTCGCCTGAAACCCTAAACAAGAGCAGTCCTTACCGGTTTTAAGAATATGAGACCACTATACTTCATCATAGTTATGACCACACTAGCCATGGTTATTTATGTTGGACTCACCCAGGTTTCGGGTTATCTACCAATTTTGTTTAGCACTTTTTTAGTTTGTCAGGTCTTATTGGCACACATGGCCTACTGTATTCTGGTCGACAAACAGGGCGCCCGAAAGTCGCCTAACTATTGGTACGAAGACAAAGACATGCCTTTGTAAACCACCATAGTTACAGACTTTATTACCACCGGTAATTTTTTCTACAATTTTAAAGCTCGGAAAGGCCACTTCCTCTTAATGGTTCTGTTTTTTTAAAAAAACGAGCAATTACTAATTCGCTCAGAATCAAACCAAAGGCCTTAAACCGATAAAAAAATGAAAAGTTTTTTGAATGCGCTGTTTGCAAATCAAATCTAAGCTACTACTTTTGCAACACCTTAAACGAAAGGGACAATTCAGGAGCGGTAGTTCAGCTGGTTAGAATGCCTGCCTGTCACGCAGGAGGTCGCGGGTTCGAGTCCCGTCCGTTCCGCAACTAATAATCAAGGAGTTACAATAAAAAGTAACTCCTTTTTCTATTTAATGACTCAGAGGTGTTTTATAATAGTGTGCCGTAAAGACATATCTTAGCTGTAATTTTTTAAAGAATAGAACCTCTCTTTTCCAATGCTTACCATCATTTCTTCAGGATTATAATAGTTCTGCAAAGCGGTTCTTTCATCTGCATGCAACAGCTTCAAACCAATATCTCCATACCCCTTTACACTAAGGAGCTTAGCCATGTTTGAAATGAACGTATGACGGAGATTGTCAATAGAAGCACCAGGCTTATTAATTTGAGTTTTATTCAAATAATGCCTGAAAGCAGCACTTATTTCCTGCCTTAACGATTCTCTTGCTTGACGATGGGGATATATTATATACTCATCTTCTTTCATTGTTAACGCGAACTTACTAAGCACACCCGCCAGCTCGTCCGTAATAAAGACTTTCCTTATCGAGGCCTCATTGACGCCATTAGATTGAGTCCTTCTTAACCTATTGACTTTACGGTTAGGAATATCAAGATAGTTCTCGTTAATATGACTCCATTTAAATTCCGTGACTTCACCAGGTCGCGCCCCCGTTAAAGCATGAAGCATTATTGTATTCTCAAAATCTGGCAACCTTTTATAGTAGTTAATCTTCTCTACTCTCTTCTTCCCCTTTTGACCAACTCCATTTTCAGGAGAAATAACTGAAAGTATTTCATCCAAGTTATCATGAGAGAAAACAATCTTTTTAGGTACAACTGTTTCCAACTTTGCTTTTGCAAATGGATTCTGAATATCATGGCCGACTTCATTTATAATGAATTTGAAGAAGTGCTTTAAATCAAGAATGTATTTATTAAAGGTTTCTGGCGAATATCCGCGACTTGCTATCTCTTCGTAGTAGATATCAACCATGTCACCAGAAACACTATCACACCTAAGTCGTTCAAGGCTAATCCCGTTTTTCTTAAGAATTGAAAAAAAGGTTGTTATGCGATAGTCTACATCCTTAACATAGTTTTTTGACCTAGGATTGCTTTCATTAACATAAGCTGTATCTCCTGACAAAAACCTTTTATAGCTAATATGAAGATTTAATAATGCAACCTCCTTTTTGATGGGTGGTGGGTCAATAAAAATGAATTCATTTTCCTCCAAATCTCTTCTAAATTCTCTGTCAAGGTCGTCATATTGCCTAAAATCAGTCACCCCTGGCCATGTTTTGGTCTTCCACTTTTTAACTAGCGGATTCCAAACCCTACTTTGATAAACATGGCTATCCTTGAACGGGCACGATTTGGCAGAACCATGCGAACATCCGCATTTTGAATCTGGAGAAATCGTTTTCTTGCAACCTGTTTTACCACAGAAGACATATTTCCCATGTCCGTTCTTGCCTCTGAGATTTCTATATTTTAATGGAATTTTCAGCATTATATTGAATTAAGGGTTTCAAGAGCCTCCTTTGTTAATGGCTCCATCCTTTCCACTTCAGACTCACAATGTCTTAAATAAGAGTCATCCAACTGCTGTTTGAAGATAAATGTATTCTCCCCCTTTCCAAAGAACCTAGTGATCCCAAGCTCATCTCTGAGAATTCGCATGGCCGTTCGGAAATCCTTCACGTGCAACATATTCATTATATCCTTGATATGAATTAAGGGTTGATCCAAGCGTGTAAGAAGTTTTCTAGGATTAGGTGTCAAGGGCTAGTTCAGGAGAACTTCACAACACCAACACTACAAACATACTTCAAATGGAGTAGAAACGAAAGAAATAACTTGCATTTATAATATTTATTTTGTAAAGAGCCAACTTTGCAGCTAGTGTTTTGTTGAGGGTTAGTCTTTCGTGAGAAAGTTAGCTCGTGCAAATTCAAGGCAGTCAGACCACTTATAAGAGGTACTTTTGCCAAATCGGTAGTAATAGATTGTCGGTTTATATTTTTCTCGATTATGGAAATTGGAAACAGTGTTTACATGGATGCTCCACCTCTTAGCCAATTCTTTTCGGGTAATGAATTCATCTGGATCATATCGACTAGACAAACTTGATTCAAGTACCTGAGAAACAATTCTTCTAACGACTGTTTTAAAAGAGATGGACTCAAGGAGGAGTTCAACCCCCTCCTTTTCTTCCGCTAATTTCTCTCTGAGTTTGTCAGCATAGATCATGATAGTGCCTTTTCAGTTAGAACAACAAAGCGCTTGAATTGCTCTAATTCATGATCGTCCAGCAACGCGCCACATTTGGACACTATGAGGCGCAAGCCTTCAATGAAGTCCGAAGTTAAGTATCCGACATTCGGCCAAGCACCACCAGCGCAAAGCCAGGACGCATTGCCTAGAACACCCCATAGATTTAACTCTTGCCTCTCTTCTGGAGTCATGGTGTTATTCATGAAAATGTTCTCTTTTACATTTTCAATTAGGTCGGAGTACGGACTCAATAGTTCACCAGCGACTTCCTGTGGTAATGTTTTTTGATTTTCCATTTTCTTAGAATTGAGTGTTTTCTTTGATTGATTTTAATAAGTCATTGATTAGACAGTAGCACCAGTCAAGCCTTACCCTGGCATCATGTGGTAAGGCGGGATGAGTTGTAATTAAGCCTCTGAACTCTTGGAAAGTCTCAATAGTATCAGATAAGTCTTGTTGGCCTAAAAACGCCTTAATAGCCTCCTCGTTTCGTGAGGTTGACGCTCCACTGATAGTTTTATAGGTCTGCTCCGTGAAGTGGTTATTTTGTATTTCCATGATGCTAATGTGGTAGGTCAATATTTACCGCCCAAACAAACTATCCGACATTACATTATCGGCAAAACACCATGAATTAAAAACCTCAATTACTGCTTATACAAGCCATAAACAAGTATTTCTTGTTTATTTTAGCATCAAAAAATCACATATTCCTGCTTTGCTTTAGAATTCAATTACCGATCATCACAAAAACAGGTATTGAAAATCCTTTTCACAAGTCAGACTTGTTTTTCTGTGTCCTTTTCAGGTTTTCCGCAAATAAAACTTGTGATTTCTTGACAGTTGAGTAGGCTTATTTTCCTGTTAGACTTGGATTGATAGGCAGTGCTATGAACAGCGTATTTAATAATGGACAACATTCTCGATTGACCTGCACACAATCCGCACACAATCCCAATAAAAAGGGCTTACCAAGCCAATAGAGGCTGTTTTACCTTTACAGGGTATTTATATGAAACCTAAAATAGAAGTGTGCCGAGTAATCAGGGTTTCTTTTAGTCTGGATTGAATTGTTTCATAGAATTCATTTGTTTGAGCCTACCCGGTCTAAGTTTATCCGTTTTCCCATTATTCTTGGCAGGGGGTGTTTATAGGGGTAGCCCCTACCCTATTTTTAGGAAGAAAAATCTCGCAATAGGCAATATTTACTAAATTGTTATGATTTCAACACTCAATAACATTCAATACCTATGGGGTTTTTGGTTTTCATATTCGTCTTCTTCATTGCCTTTGGTCTTGTTATGGTAATATTTTCTATTCCAGACACTCTAGCGGTCTCACGTACAAAAAGCAAGTCCAGCTTCACTGACTTCATGGTCTTTGTAAGGCATTTAGTATCTATATATTTTTTTGTTTTATGGGGAGCAACTTGTTCAGACTATGCCATATCATTTGCTGAGCGTAATGGCAAGATTCTGATTTGGTCAATTGTTGCTGTCATAGTTTCGATAATCATCCAAAGAATTGTAAGTAATCAACATAAAGAAATGACTCGAATTGCCTATAGAACTGCCGAAAATTGCACGCCAGAAAATGTAAGTGTTGATGAATACCAGAAAATAGTCGTATCCTGGTTTTTCCACAATAGATGGATAATGACAGTATCAACCATTGTTTTACTAATCTTCAAGTGGGATTTGAATTTCCTGTATTTTAATATTCCTAACATAGTTACATCTTATAGCATGTAGTTTTAACCACATATGAAATTTTCACCATGTATTAGGTCGACACATGCCTTTTTGCACAAAAAAGGACAAATTAATCGTTTAGCTGGCAATCTATAAGTATTTCAAGCCAGGTATAGCTCTAGACAATCTAAATGAACCATTGAATTACACTTAAATCAGTTCGAAACACATT